>JAGSYV010000019.1 GCA_018262505.1 Pseudomonadota bacterium | reverse complement strand
ATTTGCATCTGGAATGAGCGCTGCCGTCAGCTCGTCCTCCAGCTTGTGGAAAGCGGCCTCACGCAGAACGGCCGGCGCACGCGGCCGGCCGAAGGGCACTGTAACCGCTTCGATGACCCGGCCGGGCCGCGGGCTCATGATCAGCACGCGGTCCGCAAGAAACAGCGCCTCGTCGACGGCATGCGTGACGAGAAGCGTGGTTGTCTTGGTGGCGCTCCAGATGCGCTGCAGCTCAAGGTTCATCTGCCGCCGCGTCACCGCGTCGAGCGCGCCGAACGGCTCATCGAGGAGCAGTACCTCTGGTTCGAGCGCCAGGGCGCGGGCGATGGCAACGCGTTGACGCATGCCGCCGGACAGTTCGTTCGGTCGCGCCTGCTCGAAACCGGTCAGTCCGACGAGTTCTATGAGCGCCGCCACACGGGGCATGTTTTTCTCGATGCCGGCGAGGCGGAAGGGTATGGCGATATTGTCGCGGACGTCGAGCCAGGGTAGCAGCGCTGCGTCCTGAAAGGCGAAGCCAAGTTTGTGAGCACGGCTGAGCGCCTCCGGAGGGCCGCCGTGGATGCTCACCGATCCGTCGCTCGGCTGATCGAGGCCGGCGACGAGCCGCAAAATGGTGCTCTTGCCGCACCCCGATGGACCGATCAGCGCAACGAATTCGCCGGCCGCCACCTCGAGGCCCACGTTGGCAAGCGCCGTTACCGTACCGCCGGATTCGGGGGAGAACAGCTTGCCGACACCGGCAAGCCGGATCGCGGGGATGGTCATGGAAATCTCCGGTGTCCTAAGCTTCGGCGTGCAGGGGTTCGGTGGAGGCTGGACCGATCGAGAAATCGGAAAATGTAACCTCAAGACCGGCCCGGGAAGGCGAGCAGGTCATCGGTCCGACGCGATAGCGGGGCGCCGCCGCGAAGGCCGCAACGCGCAACATCGACCAGGCGGTGCCGTCGCGGGAGGCATGGATCAGTACCGAGCCGTCCTTGACCGTCATGCGCAGGCGAAAGTCGTCGAGCTCGCGGAACGGCTGGCAGACCGACCAGTCGGAGCGGCCATTGGTCACCACCACGGAGAGGAAGCGATCGCCATCCGTCAACTCGACGCCGCACTTCAGCCAATGCCGGTCGTCGAGATGAAGCATCAGGCCGGCCTGATCGAAGTTGGCCGTGTAATTGGCGCGGACGCGCAGCATGGCGGTGAAGCCGTCGCTCGCCGGCATCAGATAGGCGTGGCCATTGTCGTGAACGAAGCCGTAGTAGGTCTCGCGCCAGAAGTCGGTTTCGTTCTCCGTCGACACCTTCAACTGGTCGCCGTCGATATTCCAGCGGGATGGCTCGTTCAGCCAAGCACCGCCATCAAATCCCATCTTCAGCATATCTGCCCTCGGTTATTTGCCGCCTAATTCCGTCGCCTCGCCGTCCTGATCGAGAACCGGCGTGTCGAGATCCTGCTCGATGTCCCGGAGGAGCTGCATCAAAACATCGAGACGCTCCCGGCCGATCCGGTTCGTCATGGCGGCATAGATCGTCTCGACCCAGACACCGGCCGCATCGATGGTTTTGTGGCCTTCGGGCGTCAGTGATATCATCCAGGCGCGAAGATCGGCGGGGTCGGGACGCCGGCTGATCAGCCGCCGCCCCTCGAGGTCGCGCAGGATGCGTGACAGTGAGGGGGGGAGCAGAAAGGTCGCCATGGCAAGACCGGTGGCGTCGATCTCCGGCACTGAATCGAGAGCCCTCAGAACGCGCCATTGCTGCTCGGTGAGGTCGACGGATTTCAATGCCGGCCGAAACTGCCGCATCACCGCTTCCCGTGTTCTCAGAAGGGCAATTGGTAGCGAGTGGGAAACATCTCTGAGACGGCCCCGATTGCGGGCGCCGCCTTGCCGCCCGGCCGAGCCGCCGGACAAGGCTTCGTGATCCCTGTCGCTCATGTGAGAATCCTCGCTGACTCGTTTCAAGCCTACCCGCTTTTGCCCGGACAGGAAACGTGAGCTCGCAAACAGAACTAATAGCATGGTAAGCGCGTCGCCCAAGCGCCGCCTCTCGCTTTTATTACCCAGCTATTCCAGTTTAACCGAGTTAGGATTGATCTCGCGCAAATCGTCTTTCAGCGAGATCAGGCAGTGTCATTTGCAGAAAAGCTCCGGCGGACGGGCCGGTGAAAGGCTGCAAGCATGACGAAGACCCAACGGATCACCTGGCTCGACGAAACCCGCATCGAGACGGAAATCGCCGCCACCGCCGCCGGCGCGGACAAGCTCCGTGTACGCGAGATCCTGGATAAGGCGGCAACGCTGGGCGGCCTGTCGGAGGATGACGTTGCCGTTCTCTGCGCTGTCACCGATCCCGACCTCGTGGGCGAGCTGTTCCACACCGCCGAGAAGATCAAGGCCGAGATCTACGGCCCGCGCATCGTGCTGTTCGCGCCGCTTTACTTCTCCAACATCTGCCTCAACGAATGCGTCTATTGCGCCTTCCGTCGGTCCAATACGGAGCTCGACCGCAAGATCCTCACGATGGAGGAAATCGAGGCGGAGACGGCGGCGCTGATCGACCAGGGTCACAAGCGCGTCCTGTTGATCGGTGGCGAAGCTTTCCCCAAGACCGGCTTCCAATATCTCATCGATGCCATCGAGCGCGTTTACTCGGTGAAGCGTGGCCGTGGCGAGATCCGTCGTATCAACGTCAACGTCGCTCCGCTCGAAACCGATGAATTCCGCCGCCTCAAGGCCTCGGGCATCGGCACCTACCAGCTGTTCCAGGAGACCTACAACCGCAAGGTCTACGAGGAGATGCATCCGTCGGGCGCCAAGGCCGACTTCGATTGGCGCGTGTCGGTGATGGATCGCGCCATGGCCGCCGGCATCGACGACGTCGGTATCGGCCCGCTGTTCGGACTGCACGACTGGCGCTTCGAGGTGCTGGCCACCATGCAGCACATTGCCCATCTCGAAGATGCCTTCGGCGTCGGCCCGCACACCATCTCGGTGCCGCGCATGGAGCCGGCCGTTGGCTCGGATGTGTCGATGGCGCCGCCGCATATGGTCTCCGACTTCGACTTCAAGAAGATCATCGCCATCCTGCGCCTCGCCGTGCCCTATACCGGCATCATTCTGTCGACGCGTGAGAACCCGGAGATGCGCCGTGATGCCTTCCGGCTTGGCGTGTCGCAGATCTCCGGCGGCAGCCGCACCAATCCCGGCGGCTACGCGACGCCGGTCGAAGAGCAGGCCGCCCAGTTCACCCGCGGCGATCACCGCCCGCTCGATGAAGTGGTGCGCGACATCGCCGCCAGCGGCTGCGTGCCGTCCTTCTGCACCGCCTGCTATCGCATGGGGCGCACCGGCGCCGACTTCATGGACCTTGCCAAACCCGGCCTTATCCGCGAAATGTGCGGACCGAACGCCCTGTCGTCTTTCACAGAATACATGCTCGACTACGGCTCCGACGAGACCCGCGCTGCCGGCGAGAAGGCGGTGGCAGCCGAGGTCGCCACCATGGAGCCGAAGATCGCCCGCTATTCGGAAACGATGATGCGCAAGGTGCGCGAGGGTAAGCGCGACGTCTACCGTTGAGGGGACGCCGCCTGGAGGCAGGTGATGGCGACGCGGCGCGAGGCCGATCTGATCGGCGAGCGTGATATCCCGGAGGATGCCCTCTCGGGCATCCATACGGCGCGAGCACGCGAGAATTTCCCGCTCTCCGGCCGGCCGGCGCATCCCGAACTGATCAAAGCCTACGCTGTAGTGAAAATCGCGGCGGCGAAGACCAACCATCGCCTTGGCTTCCTCACCGACGACGTGGCTGAGGCGATCGTGCGTGCCGCCCGCGAGATCGAGGACGGAACGCTCTTATCGGAGATCGTCGTTGACGCCTTGCAAGGCGGCGCTGGCACCTCGCTCAACATGAACGTCAACGAGGTGATCGCCAACCGGGCCGAGGAACTGCTCGGTGGCCGGCGCGGACAGCACAACCGCGTCCATCCCAACGACCACGTCAATCTCAATCAATCGACCAACGACACCTTTCCGACGGCGCTGAAGATCGCTGCCATCCGTCTGTTGCACCGCCTCGAGAAGGCGCTCGCCGACTTGCAGGTCGCCTTCCAGGAGCGGGAGCGGACATGGTCGGGCGTCGTCAAGATAGCCCGCACCGAGCTGCAGGACGCCTGTCCAATTGCCTATGGCGCGGTGTTCTCGGCCTGGGCCGAGGCGCTGTCGCGCGATCGCTGGCGTGTCTTCAAATGCGAGGAGCGGCTGCGCGTCGTCAATCTCGGCGGCACCGCCGTTGGCACCGCCATTGCCGCGCCGCGCGACTATGTGTTCCTGGTCACCGAGGTTCTGCGCGAAGTGACCGGTCTCGGCCTTGCTCGCGCTGAGAACCTTGTCGACGCCACGCAGAACGCTGATGCCTTTGTCGAGGTGTCGGGTATCCTGAAAGCCAACGCCGTCAACCTGTTCAAGATTTCCTCCGACCTCCGCCTGCTGTCGTCTGGCCCGCAGGCTGGTTTCGGCGAGATACTGTTGCCGGCCGTGCAGGCGGGATCGTCGATCATGCCCGGCAAGGTCAACCCGGTGATCCCGGAGGCGGTGGGGCAGGCAGCCATGCGGGTGATGGGTAACGATCAGGTGGTGACGCTTGCTGCGCAGAACGGTCAGCTCGAACTCAATGCTTTTCTGCCGCTTCTCGCCGACGCTCTGCTCGACAGCATAAGCCTCTTGGAAGCGGCCTCGACCATCTTCCGGACGCGCTGCGTCGAGGGGCTGTCAGTCGACGAGGCGGCCTGCCGCCGCCAGGTCGGCGAGAGCCGAGTCGTCGTCACCGCACTGCTGCCGCGCCTTGGTTACGAGACCGCCACCGAGGTTGCGATCGCCGCGCGTGATAGCGGCCGCTCAGTGATCGAAATTGTCCTGGAGCGCAAGCTGATCGAGCCCGTCGACCTCGATCGCCTGCTTTCTGCCAACGCCATGACCGCCCTCGGTACGAAATAGGGCATCGGCCCGAAAAGTGGGACCCGGTTTTCGGACAAGCCGATGTCACAGGAGAAAAGATCATGCTCGCCACGCCCAAGGGTCTTCGCCTGCATATCGGCGTCTATGGTCGGCGCAACGTTGGTAAGTCATCGCTGGTCAACCTGCTGATCGGCCAACAGGTTTCGATCGTCTCCGACGTCGCCGGCACCACCACCGATCCGGTCGAGAAGGCGATGGAACTGCTGCCGATCGGCCCGGTGCTGTTCGTCGACACCGCCGGCATCGACGACGTCGGCGATCTCGGCGGAATGCGCGTGGAGAAAACCCTCAAGGCGCTCGATCATACGGATCTCGGCATCATCGTCACCGACGGGGCGATCGGCGAGGACGAGACCAAGCTGATGGACGCGCTGGCTGATCGCGAGACACCTTATTGCGTCGTCTTCACCAAGGCAGATCTGGCCACCCCGCCGGCCGAGGCACTGGCAGTGGTGAAGGCACGCGACGTTCCGTTCGTTTCAATCTCCACGACGATGAAGGCAGACGCGGCCCGTGTGCGCGAGATCATCTTGGAGGCGGCGCCGGAGAGTTCCTTCGAGGTGCCGCATCTGCTTGCCGACCTGGTGCCGGCCGGCGGTCACGTGGTGCTGGTCGTTCCGATCGATCTCTCCGCTCCGAAGGGACGCCTCATCCTGCCGCAGGTGATGGCGATCCGCGACATTCTCGACGCCGATGCCAGCTGCACGGTGGTCAAGGAGCGCGAACTGGCGTCAACACTGAAATCGCTCGGCAGGAAGCCTGACCTCGTGGTCTGCGACAGCCAGATTGTACTGAAGGCGGCGGCAGACACGCCGGACGACGTTCCGCTCACCACTTTCTCGATCCTGATGGCCCGCTTCAAGGGCGATCTCGTCCGCCTCGCCGAAGGCGCGGCCCGGATCGATCAACTCAAGCCCGGCGACAAGGTGCTGATCGCCGAGGCCTGCACCCATCATTCGATGGCCGACGACATCGGTCGGGTGAAAATCCCCCGCTGGTTCCGTCAGTATGCCGGCGGCGATATCGAATTCGAGACGATGGCCGGACGGGCTTTCCCGGAAGATCTCAGCCCCTATGCCCTCGTCGTTCAGTGCGGCGCCTGCACCGTCAACCGCAAGCAGGTCTTGCTCAGGATCCGTCAGGCGGAGCGTCAGGGCGTGCCGATCACCAATTACGGCGTTGCCATCAGTCGCGTGCAGGGCGTTCTCCACCGTTCGCTCGGTCCGTTCCCCTCCGCACGCATCGCTTTCGAACGGGCCAACGCCGCCCAATGAGAAGCGGGGGCAGCTCCCTGTTCGGAGATGGCGCCTTCCTGGCAAACTAGCCGAAGTGACGGCAAGGCTGTCGGTGAGCAGCGAAGCCGGGCGCCCGTGGGTTTTTCAGCGCCGGAAATGATCCTTTCGGAAAGAGACGGGAGAGGGATGGCCATTCGTTGGAGGCGAATGGATTTACGGCCGTTTCCGCCCTATATTGCCGCTATCGCAATGCTGGATGATCCTGTCCTGCCCCGCTTTCGTCGTGCCCTTGACTCTCTTTATGGGGCACGGATCGAGCGCGTCGTCCTGTTTGGGTCGCGGGCGCGGGGCGATGCCCGAGTAGACTCGGACTGCGACGTTGCGGTGTTTCTCGATGATTTCGAAAACTTCGGGCTTGAATCGAAGCGTCTCGCGGCGATCGAAACGGCCGTGCTCGATGAAATGAGGGCCGTGATCTCGGCGCTGCCTTTCGAAGCTGGCGCCTATCGCAGGCAGACCGGCCTGTTGCACGAGCTCAGACGCGAGGGGATCGACTTTTAACGCCGATCGCTCGCAACTATCTCGACGGCGCCGGAGCCGATCTCGACGAGGCAGCCAAGATACTGGCATAGGATTGCCCTCGGCGGCGGCGCGCTCGGCCTACTATTGTGTCTTTCATACTGCCGAAGCCCTGATTTTCGAGATGACCGGCAAAGTCGCCAAGACCCATTCCGGTGTTCGAGCCGAGTTCGCGCGCCTAATGCCAGGAGAGGCCGATCGCTGGATGCGGACCTTCCTTGCCGATGCCTATCGCTTCAAGGAAAATAGCCGATTACGATTTCGAAGGGCGCAAAGCCATCACGCTAGACATAGCGCAAGCAACGGTCGAGCAGGCACGCCTGCTCTTGAGCGCCGTCACCGCCCGGCTCCCCTGATCACCTGACCTTGATCGAATGCCCCGGACCCTGGCCGATCACCCGGCCAATCGACCAGATGCGGGCAGCGGCGCAGCCCGAGCATTGATGGTCATCCTCGTCGACGCAGGGCTTGTCAGGATAGAGCATGTAGTTCTTGCGAAAGCGGCCGGGCGTGGCGTTGGGCATGAAAACGTTGGCGCCGCGCTGCAGGACGAGGTCGCGGCCGGCATGCGGGAAGATGGCATCAAAGGCCGTCGTTGCCGGGATGTGTGCCTTCGGATTGACGATACGCAGCGCCGACACGGCGGCGAAAAACATGTCGTGGTCATCGGCATAGGCGTTGGCCTGACCAGCCAGCGGCGTGTCTGGGTGAGCGATGAATGGCCCGATGCCGATCATGTCGAGGTCGAGATCGCGGCAGAGCAGGATGTTGTCGGCGAGAGTATCCAACGTCTCGCCCGGCACGCCGATCATGAATCCGGAACCAACCTGTACACCGAGGCTACGCAGATCCTTGAGGCAACCAATGCGCTCCTGAAGGTCGCAGTCAGGGTGCAGAAAGGCAAATAGCTCGGGGTTCGACGTCTCGAAGCGCAGGAGATAGCGGTCCATGCCCGCCGCTCGCCAGCGGGCATAGGTGTCGCGCGGCCGGTTGCCGGCGCTCATGGTGACCGCCAGCCGCGTCTCGCTCTTGATCCGCCTGATAATACGCTCGATGCGCTCGTCTTCTTTGTCGGCTGCCACTTCACCCGACTGCAGCACGATGGTGGTCTGCTGCCAGCCCTCCATGCGGCGCGCCACTTCGAGGATTTCATCCTCCTCGATGTGGTAGCGGCGTACGCCATGGTTGGACTTGCGGATGCCGCAATAGAGGCAGTCGTTGGCGCACACGTTCGAGAACTCGACGATGCCGCGCAGGAACACCTCCTCGCCCATATTGTCCTTGCGCACCGCGTCGGCGCGGGCGAACAGCGTCTCGCGCGGCAGGTCGAACAATGCCTTGACCGCGGCGCGATCAAACAAGCCCGCGGCGGGGACCTCTTCCTGAAGGGGGGCGATGGTGCTCATGACTTGTCCGAAAACTTACATCTATTGGGAAAGATATAGCCTGAACAGCCGTCTGGCGACAGGCGACGCCCATCCCTCCGAATACGTAGACGAAACGTTTTGGATGGCTCTTCATCAAATTCGATTGTAATTTTTACCGACGTGCGATCCGGCGTGGGAGGAGCCAACCGGGTCACATGGTTCATGGGTGACCTGCGAACGCAATAGGGAGGCGGCCGTGATTGTCACCGTGGTCAAGGAAGTGGGGCGGGCGCTGACATGTCCGTCCGCTGGTTTCTGTCTGCGGATCGCTGTTGCCGCGGCATTCCTGACGGTGTTGTTTGGCCTTCAGGCCATCGTCATTGGTATGTGATACGCGCACAGCTCTTCATGGAAACCGCCGGCCGGGCAGCGATGCCCGGCCGGTTCGTTTTTCCCTCCTCGTCGAGTGACTTCGGTCAGGCGGCGTTGGCCATCGCCTGGAGATCGGCATCCACGTCGCCGACCGGCTTGAGGCCGAAGGTGTCGACCAGTACCTTGAGGACAGCGGGCGTCAGGAAGGCGGGTAGGCGCGGTCCGATGCGGATGTTCTTGACGTTGAGGTGCAGGAGGGCGAGCAGCACGCAGACCGCCTTCTGCTCGAACCACGACAGTACGATGGAGAGCGGCAGCTCATTGACCGTGCAGCCAAACGCATCGGCCAGCGCCAGTGCCACCTTGACGGCCGAGAAGCTGTCGTTGCACTGACCCATGTCGAGAAGGCGCGGCAGGCCGGCAACGGTGCCATAGTCATGGCCGAGCAGGCGGTACTTGCCACAGCCGAGCGTCAGGATCACCCAGTCCTTGGGAATGGTGGTGCCGAGATCGGTGTAGTAGGAGCGTTCACCTTCCGAGCCGTCACAGCCGCCGATGACGGCGAAATGCTTGATCTCGCCAGACTTGACGGCACCAACAATCTTGTCGGCGGCGCCCAGCACGGCGTCATGGCCGAAGCCGACCAGATGCTCGCCGCTCCTAACGGAGTCGGTGAAGCCGGGAGCAGCCAGCGCCGCCTCGATGACCGGTGTGAAGTCGCGGCCGTCGATGTGGGCGATACCCGGCCATGCGACGAGGTTGCGGGTGAACAGGCGCCCTTCGTAATCCTCGAACGGCTGCATCAGGCAGTTGGTGGTCATCAGGATGGCGCCCGGGAAGTTGGGGAACTCCCGCTGCTGCAGCATCCAGGCGCCGCCGAAGTGGCCGACCAGATGCTTGAACTTCTTGAGTTCGGGGTAGCCATGGGCCGGCAGCATTTCGCCGTGAGTGTAGATGTTGATGCCCTTGCCCTCGGTCTGCTCCAGGAGCGCCTTGAGGTCGACCATGTCGTGACCCGAGACGAGGATCGCCTTGCCGGGAACGTGGCCCATCAGCACCGGCGTCGGCGTCGGCTTGCCGTAGGTGTCGCAATGGGCGGCATCGAGCAACGCCAGCACATTGACGGTGACTTCGCCGCACTTGAGGTTGAGGGCGAGCAGTTCGTCGATAGCGGCGACACCGGCATCGAGCTTGGCCAGCGCTTCGACCGTGAAGGCATCGACGACCGGGTCGGCGCGGTTCATCTGACGGGCGTGATGGGCATAGGCGGCCATGCCCTTAAGGCCGTAAAGCAACAGTTCCTGTAGGCCGGTGACGTCCTCGCCGAGGCTCGCCTTGCGGGAATCGATCATCGAGGCGCGCGACCAGGAGATCAGGGTGGCTTCCGGGGCCTCGGCTGCAACACCGGCGGCGGCGCCGGTCGCGGCGACCACTTCGCGGATCTTGCCGAGGATCGAGGTGGTGTCGAAGTTGACGTTGGTGACGGTGACGAACAACGCGTCTTCGAGCATCGGCGCGAGGCTCGCCGGCCGCTCGGCGGCGGGAACGGCGGCATAGCGGCTCGCCAGACGCTTGGCGGCATGGACGAGTACGTCCTGCAGGTCGGAAGCCTCCGGCGACTTGCCGCAGACGCCGCGCGTCACGCAACCGGTGCCGCGCGAGGTCTGTTCACACTGGTAGCAAAACATTTGTCCGTCTCCATCCTCGGGGGCTTGCAGCCCTTCTTGCCGGCCCGGCCGGCGGAATGGAGGGGAACCTAGGCGTAAGCTGCGCCGAGGACGTTGCGCGGCGACAAATCTGCCTGCGATTTCACTGCGGCTTGACGTATCCTGCTCGCGTCATTTCCCTGAGCGTCAGATCGTTTGCCGAGGTGAGTGCCTCTGCCACGCTCATCTGGCCGACAACGGCGGCGGCGAAGATCTGGCCGACGGCATTGCCGATACGCTGGAATTCCGGGATGGCCACGAATTGACTGCCCGTGTAGGGCGCGGGTTTGACGGTCGGCTGGTTGGGATTGGCGGTGGCGATGGCCGTCAGCGTATTGCCGGAAAACGGCGCGGCCGAGCGGTAGCCCGGATTATTGTAGAGCGACACGCGCGTACCTGGCGGCGCGTAGGGCCAGCCTTCGTGCGCGGCGACTAGGTTTGCATACTCCTTGTCGGTCGCCCAGGCGATGAAGCGCTGCGCCGGCCCGGCCTTGGTCGTGCTGGCGGGAATGGCGAGGTTCCACGTCCACAGCCAGTTGCCGTGGTTGCCGAGCGTGCCGTAGGCCGGAAACGGCGCGTAGCCGACGCGGCCGACGACATCCGACGTCTTGGGATCGCTCAGCGTGGAGGCGGCGACGGTGGAATCGATCCACATGGCGCACTTGCCGGTCCGAAACAGGTCGAGGTTTTCGGAATAGCCGTAAAAGGCGGCGCCGGGCGGCCCGGCATTCTGCAGCAGGTCGACGTAGAAGGAGAGCGTTCGCTGCCACTCCGGCGTATCGAATTCCGGATGCCAGGCGAAATCGAACCAGCGGGCGCCGAAGGAGTTGGCGGCTGCGGTGAGCAGAGCCATGTTATCACCCCAACCGGCCTTGCCGCGCAGGCAGATCCCATAGCGTCCCGCAGCTTTGTCAGTGAGTTTCAGCGCGGCTTCGCCCACGAAGGTCCAAGTCGGCGATGGCGGCATTTCCAGCCCGGCCGCCTGAAACAGGTCGGTGCGGTACATCAGCATGGCGCTTTCGCCATAGAAGGGCGAAGCATAGAGCTTGCCGTTGTAGGAGATGGCTTTTCTAATGGTCGGCAGAAGATCGGCCTCGTCGTATTTCTCGCCGAGGTCGTCGAGCGGCTTGAGCAGGCCCTGCCGCGCCCAGATCGGAACTTCGTAGTTGCCAATGGTTATGATGTCGAACTGGCCGCCATGTGTCTCGATGTCCGTGGCGATCTTCTGGCGCAGGACGCTTTCTTCCAGAATCACCCAGTTGAGATGGATGCCCGGATTGTTCGCCACAAAGTCGTCGGTAAGCTCCTGCATCCGCAGCATGTCGGCGTTATCGACGGCGGCGATCGTCAGCATTTCAGCGGGTATGGCGGCGCCGGTTGCGCCGATCAGCATCGCCGCTCCCAGAAATGCGCTGAAGCGCATCGTCGTTTCCTCCGCCAATTCGAATCCGCACGTCTGCAAACGAGGATGTTAGTGCAGCAACGGATGCGAAGGTATTAGCGAAGGGTCGCGCAAGCCAAGGATTGTTCAAAAATTTGTCGTTTAGGGGGAGACCGGAAGCGCCGGCGCGCCGCCCATGTCTTCCTTGAGCTCGACGCCGGTGAGGCCGAGCCGCAACGCTTGCCGGATCAGCCAGACGATCTTGTCGGCGGCCGTCTCATGCGGCAGCCCGTCGGCATGGATGTTCGAAATGCAGTTGCGTTCGCTGTCGCGCCGGCCAACCTTCGGGCCGAACGTCAGATAGGCGCCGAGGCTGTCGGGAACCGATAGGCCCGGCCGCTCGCCGATCAGCACCACGACCATGCGGGCACCCAGCGCTTCGCCAACCTCGTCGCCAAAAGCGACGCGCGCCTGTTCGCCCAATGCGACCGGCGCGACCTTGAGATCCCCTAGTCGCCGCACGCAGGCGGACAGCACGATTTCGGCATGTGCCTCAACCGCGGCGGCCGAAAGGCCATCAGCGATGACAAAGGCAACATCCCAGTTGCCTTTTTCGACGGCTGCCAGCATTTCAGGATCGACCCGGCGACCGAGGTCGGGTCGGGCGAGGTAGATTGACCGGTCGGCGGCGCGCGACTTGAGGCGGATGACCGGCAGCCTATCGCCGATGCGCGCGGCCATGGCCGCGAAGTCGACATGGCCGTGCACGGCATCGCGGGCGCGGGCATGGGCAAGCTGAAAATCCAGCACCGCACGGATCGGCAGCGAGTCGCCCGCCCGTCCCAAGCCGATGCGGGCGCGCGTGACGGTGCGGAATCGCGCGAACGGGTCGAGGTCGATGGGGTTGCTCATGCCGAGGCCCTGAAATCGATGAGGCGGCGTGCGTCGGAGCTTGCCTGCGACGCCAGGCGCCCGTTGGTGTCCAACAGGCCCATGCGATAGAGCCACGCTTCGAATTCCGGCGCCGGCGGGCGGCCGAAGGAATGGCGAAGGCTGACGATGTCATGATAGCTGAGCGACTGGTAGTTCAGCATGACGTCGTCGGCGCCGGGCACGGCGATCAGAAAGTTGACGCCGGCCGAGCCGAGCAGGAACATCAGGTTGTCCATGTCGTCCTGATCGGCCTCGGCGTGGTTGGTATAGCAGACGTCGACGCCCATCGGCACACCGAGCAGTTTGCCGCAGAAGTGATCCTCGAGTCCGGCACGGATGATCTGCTTGGCGTCGTAGAGATACTCCGGCCCGATGAAGCCGACGACGGTATTGACGATCAGTGGTTTCAGGTGGCGGGCGACGGCATAGGCGCGCGCCTCGATGGTCTGCTCGTCAACGCCATGATGGGCGTCGGCGGAGAGCGCCGAGCCCTGACCGGTCTCGAGATACATGACGTTGTCGCCAACCGTGCCGCGCTTCAGGCTGAGCGCCGCCTCGCGACCTTCTCTCAGAACCTTGAGATCGACACCGAAGCCGCGATTGGCGGCCTCCGTGCCGGCGATCGACTGAAACACCAGATCGAGTGGCGCGCCGGCCTCGACCGCCTTGATCGATGTCGTCACATGCGTCAGCACGCAGGACTGCATGGGAATATCGAAGCGCTGGCGCAGCCGGTCGAACAGCTCCATCAGCCGCACGCAGGCTTCGAGATTGTCGCTGGCCGGATTGATGCCGATCACCGCGTCGCCGACGCCGTAGGTGAGACCATCGAGCGTCGAGCCGGCGACACCCTCGGGATCGTCGGTCGGATGGTTGGGCTGCAGACGGCTGGACAGGCGCCCCCTGAGGCCGATGGTCGTGCGAAAGCCGGTAACGACGCTGGTCTTGGCGGCGGCGGCGATCAGGTCGTGGTTGCGCATGATCTTGGAGACGGCTGCCGCCATCTCCGGCGTCAGGCCGGGAGCCAACGCCGAGAGATCGGCGGTGGTGCATTCATAGGAGAGCAGCCAATCGCGTAACTGGCCGACCGTCATGTGGGCGACCGGCGTGAAGGCGGCGGCGTCGTGGTCATCGAGGATCAGACGGGTCACCTCGTCGATCTCGTAGGGGATCAGCGGCTCTTCGAGAAAGGTCTTGAGCGGAACGTCGGCCAGCAGATAGCGGGCTGCGACGCGGCGCTCGTTGGTCTCGGCAGCGATGCCGGCCAGCCGGTCGCCGGATTTCTCCGGTGAAGCGGCGGCCATGACGGCCTTCAGGTCGTCGAAAACGTGGCGCTGGCGGCCGAGCAGGATGGCGTAGCTGGGCATGAGCAACAGTCTATCATCGCCCAGGGATTGGCCAAGGCGTTTTGTTGGGCAGCCGCCGCCTCAGGCGCAGTCACCTACGGAGCGCTACCGATGCGTCGGCGCTTCCTTGATGAACAATCGGTAAGGTCTGTTTTTGAACACGATTTCGCCAAGAATCCGATATCCCTGCTTGCCTGCCCGTGGTAGCTCCGGCCGAACGGCTTGGTGCTGCCAAGCGCCCCGATGGACGATTCCGAATGCTGGAGGAAAAGGCATGCAACTCGTTCAGGCCAGCGGCCTGGTAAAGACGTTTTCGAGACTGCGCGCCGTTGACGGCGTCAGCCTCGAGGTGAGCCGTGGCGAGGTCGTGGGCTTCCTTGGCCCCAACGGTGCCGGCAAGTCGACAACCATGAAGATGCTGACCGGGTTTCTCGAACCTGACGCCGGCACTGCCTCGATTGCCGGCCACGACGTGTTCGCCGACCCCATCGCCGCCCGTCGCCGCCTTGGCTATCTCCCCGAGGGCGCGCCGGCTTATGGTGACATGACGGTGGCAGACTTCCTCGCCTTTGTCGGTCGCATGCGCGGCCTCACGAACGCGGTGCTCGGCGAGCGACTGGCCGAGATGGTGGAGCGCGTCAACCTCACAGCCGTGTGGAACCGCCCAATCGACGCGCTTTCCAAGGGCTTCAAACGCCGCGTTGGCATTGCCCAGGCGCTGATTCACGATCCGGAAGTGCTGATCCTCGACGAGCCGACCGATGGCCTCGATCCCAACCAGAAGCACGACATGCGCGAGCTGATCGCTGCCATCGCACCGGGCAAGGCGATCGTCATCTCCACGCACATCCTTGAGGAGGTCGAGGCGATCTGCAGCCGCGTCGTCATCATCGCCGAGGGCAGGGTGGTCGCCGACGCGACACCATCCGCTCTTCTTGACGCCGCCATCGTCGACGGGCAGCGACCGACGCTTGAAACCGTCTTCCGCTCCATTACCGGCAGCAAGGCCGCCTGACGCTTCCCTTCCGGAGACGATCCGAGATGAAAACCTCTTTCCGCACCATTGGGTTGGTGTTCGGCCGCGAGTTCCGCGCCTATTTCGCGACGCCGCTCGCCGCCGTGTTTCTCCTGGTGTTCCTTGCGCTTTCGGCTGGTCTTGCCTTTTTTGCCGGCGGCTTTTTCGAACGCGGACAGGCCGATCTTGGCCCGTTCTTCGCCTGGCATCCCTGGCTGTTTCTCATCCTGATGCCGGCCATCGGCATGCGGCTCTGGGCCGATGAGCGCCGCTCCGGCGTCATCGAGCTTCTGATGACCTTGCCGGTGCGCGCCCATGAAGTGGTGATCGGCAAATTCCTGGCCGGCTGGGCCTTCACGGCGGTGGCGCTGGTGCTGACCATGAGCTTCTGGCTGGTGACGCTCTACCTCGGCTCGCCCGACAACGGCATCGTCATCGCCAGCTACATCGGTTCCTTCCTGATGGCTGGCGCCTTCCTGGCGATTTCCGCCTGCATCTCGGCAATGACCAAGAACCAGGTGATCGCCTTCATCCTCGCGGCCATCGTGTCCTTCCTGCTGGTTATGTCCGGTACCAATCTGGTGCTGGCGGCTTTGCGCGGTTGGGCGCCGGCCTTTCTGGTCGATCTGGTCCAATCGCTGTCTTTCATCACCAACTTCGACCGGCTGACGCGCGGTGTCCTCGAGGCGCCCGCCGTCATCCTTTTCGTGTCGACAATCGTGCTCGCGCTCTGGATTAACGTCCAGGTCATCGACGCCAAGAAAGCCGTCTGAGGTTCCGATGTCAAAACTCAACCGGATCCCAAAATCCCGTCTCGTCGCCGTTGGCGCTGTTTTGGCGGTCATCCTCTACCTCGCCGTCAATTCGCTGTCGGCGACGCTGTTCCGTTCCAGCCGCGTCGATCTGACTGACGGCGGCCTCTATTCGCTCTCGCACGGCACGGTGGCCATGCTCGACAAGCTCGGCGAGCCGATCCACATGCGGCTGTTCATGTCGGCGAGCTTGCACGAGGCGGCGCCGGCGCTATCGGCTTACGCCTCGCGCGTTCGCGCCATGCTCGATACCTACGAGAGCCTGTCGCACGGCAAGATCACCCTCGAAGTGATTGATCCGCAGCCCTATTCGGAAGAAGAAGACCGGGCCGTCGGCCTCGGCATCAACCGGATCAGCCTCGACGGTACCTCCGACCCGATCTACTTCGGCCTTGCCGCTACCAACTCAACCAATGGCTCAGCCAATATTCCGGTGTTCACGCCCGATCGTGAAGCCTTCCTGGAGTATGACCTGACGCGCCTCGTCGCCGAACTCGGCCAGACCAAGAAGCCGGTGGTGGCATTGCTCGACGGCCTCGGCATGGCCGGCAACCCGATGGCCGGGCAGGAACCGGCCCAGATCCTTTCGATGCTGAAGGAGACCTACAGCGTCGAGACGGTGGGGGGCGATATCGACAAGCTGCCCGACAATACCCGTGTCGTGCTGGTGGTGCAGCCGCAGAAGCTTTCCGACCGTACTCTCTATACGCTCGACCAGTGGGTGCTGTCGGGCGGTGCCACGCTGGTGTTCGCCGATCCCTTCGCGGAGACGCAGCCGGGACCGCAGCCGGGCGTGCCGGCCGAGAACAACGCCACCGACTTCCAGAAGATGTTCGATGCCTGGGGCGTCGGCTTCGACGTCAAGAAGGCGGTCGGCGATCCCGACTGGGCGATCCGCACGGTTCGCAACATCGATGGCCGTCAGGCTGAGGTGGCCAACTATCCCTGGTTCGCCATTCATGACGACGGCTTCGACCGGGGCGATGCAGTGACCTCCAAGCTGAACGCGGTGGTCATGACCACCGCCGGCGCCTTTACCGCCACCGGCAAGGACTCGACGCTGAAGCCGTTGATGTATGCTTCCGCCGACGCAGGTCTTCTTCCGGCTGGTGAGGCGGCCGATCCCTACGGCGATCCGCGGACCCTGCTCGGCAAGATCGAGAAGGCCGGCGGCCGTCCCGTGGTCGCCGCGCGCCTCGAAGGCAAGCTTCACACCGCTTTCCCGGATGGCAAGCCGAAGGACTCGGCGGCCGATGGCACGCCCGTCAAGGAAAGCGCTTCGGCGCCCAACGTCATTCTGGTTGGTGACGCCGACATGCTGTCCGACCGCAACTGGCTGCAGAAGCAGACCGTGCTGGGACGGCCGGTGGCGGAGGCGTTTGCCAACAACGGCGATTTCCTGCTCAACGCCGTCGAGCAGATGGCCGGTGGCGTGGCTCTCGCCGATCTCCGGAGCCGCACCGTCTCCTGGCGGCCGTTCACCCGCATCGACGCCTTGGAGCGGGCCGCCGAGGAGCGCTTCCTCGCCAAGCAGCAGGAGCTGACGCAACGCATCGCCGACACCGAGAAGAAGCTGAAGGATGCTTCTTCCACCGGCGAGGCCAAGGATGGCGAACTGGTGTCCAGCGAGCAAGCCAAGGCGACCGAGAGCTTCAAGTCCGATCTCTTGGCGGCCCGCGCCGAACTGCGCGAGGTTCAGTACAACCTCCGCGCCGACGTCGCGAGCCTCAAGAACTGGATCATGATCCTGATCATCGGCGTCGTGCCGGCGGCGGTGGCGCTGATCGCCCTCGTCTTCGCCCTGCGCCGGCCTCGGCGGCCAGTGCCAGTCCGCAAAGCCTGATTCCAGCGAGGAGTTACATCATATGACGCCAAAATCGCTTATCGGCCTTGCCGTCATCACCGCTGCCGCCGTCGCGGCCGCGGCGGTCATCGCTGGAGGAAACTCCGCTGGCAGCGCGGTCGCCGACCGTGGTCGGGTGCTGCTGCCCGATCTCGTCAAAACGTCTGCTTCGGTTGAACGTGTCGCGGTCACCCTGGGCAAGGACACCACCACGCTGACGCGTGACGGCGATCGCTTTGTCGATGTCTCGGGTTACCCGGCTCGGATCGACGAGGTGCGCAAGCTGGTGTCGTCCTTGGCGACGCTGACCATTGATGAGGACAAGACCAACAAGCCCGACCGTTACGAGGACATCGGCCTTAGCGATCCCGTAGCGGACAAGGGCGGAGCTACCAAGGTGGTCCTCCTCGACAAGCAAGGTAAGCCGCTCGCCACCCTCTATGCCGGCACCAAGGACCTCACGGTTGGCGGCAGTCGTGGCGGCCAGTATGTCCGCCTTGATGGCAATCCGCAGGCCTATCTGGTGCGTGGCTCTCTGGACATGCCGCCTGCCCGCGCCGACTGGTTCGACGCCCGCCTCACCGATATCAAGCCGGCGACCTTGTCGAAGGTGACGCTGACCGACGTCTCTGGTGCCACGGTCGATTTCACGCGAACCGGCGACAAGCTGCTGCCGGCAGCGCTGCCGGACGGCAAGGCACCCGACGAGGGCAAGGCCAACCGCGTGACGGCTTTCTTGCAAGCCTTCGACTTCAGCGACGTCCGCAAGGAAACGCCGGCTTCCATCGGCAACACCATGCGTCTGCGTTACGAGACCACCGACGGTCTCGCGGTGACCGCCACGGCGGTACCGGCTGCGGACGAGGCTGGCAAGGGCTGGATCCGCATCAAGGCCGAAACGATCGATCCTAAGGCGGCTGATGCCGCCAAGGCGATCAATGACAAGACGGCTGGCTATGAGTTCAAGGTCAACACGATCCACACCGAGATGTTCGGCTGGACCGTGGCGAGCCTTGCCAAGCAAGGCTGACGGAACACGCAGGCTTGGTTGAATGAATTTGTACGGCCGGCAAGGAAACTGCCGGCCGTACGCATTTCACGGTGACTAGCCTTCGATTTCCAGCGTGGCCAACAGGCCGCGCGGCGGATTGTCGGCCAGCACGATGTTGCCGCCGTGTGCCTCCGCGACGTCGCGAGCAATTGTGAGGCCGAGCCCGAAACCTGAATTCGGCAAAGAGCTGCGGGCGCTGTCGCCACGCACGAAGGGCTCGAGCAAGTGTTCGCGTTCGGCGGCTGGAATGCCGGGTCCGTTGTCGGCGACGGAGATGGCGAGCCGACGACCCGGCAGCTTCTTCAGCGACACCACGACCTTGTCGCCATAGCGCACCGCATTCTCGACGAGATTGGTCACCGCCCTCAGAATATCGCGGTGACGGACGCGGGCAGCGAGCCGGTTCGGGCCTTCGTAGGTGACCGCATGGCCAAGGTCGGCAAACTGATCGGCGACGGTCTGCAAGAGGCTCGGCAGATCGGTCTGGTCGAAACGCTCGGCGCTGTCGGTGCCCGACAAATGCACGAGCGCCACTTGGGTCAGCGCCGCCATGTGGTCGAGATCGGCCAGCATTGGCTCCCGGATCGTCTCGTCGTCGATAAATTCGGCCCTCAGCCGCAGACGAGTGATCGGCGTTCGAAGGTCATGGCTGACGGCGGCCAGCATAGTGGTCTTCTCAGCCATCAGCTTGCCGATGCGGGCACGCATGCGGTTGAAAGCGGAGATCGCCGAGCGCAGTTCGCGCGGCCCGATCTCGGGAACCAGGACTTCCGAGCGCATGTCTCGCAAGCGCTCGACAGCGGCCTCGAAGCGCCTGAGCGGGCCGATGATCACCATCATGGCCCAACTTACCAGCACCACCGTGGTGATGAGCAGGAAGCCGAGCGTGATCGTCCCTGGACCGAAGAAATGCGGCGCCTCGCCTTCGGGCAGTTCGAGCTGATAGCAAGCCCCATCGGAGAGCACCAGAAAGAGTGGTCCGACGAATTCATCGCCCGGTGCCGGCCGACCGTTGAACACCTTGCGCGCGGTGGCGGCGTTGTTGAGGCGGGCGGCAAGCGGCCCGAAGCGGACCTCTTCGGCAGTTGCCGGCACTGGGGTCGTGCAAGCCGCAAGCGACGGCAGCGCTCCCTTCAGAAGCACAACGAGCCGTGGCCGCTCAGCTGGACTGGCGGCGGCCAACATATGGGCAGCAGCACCTATTTCGCCGGCTGTCTCGCCTGGCGAGGCGGCAAAGATAGTCCGGGGATTGGACAGAAAGAAATAGGCCGTCAGCCCCCCATGCATGGCGGCGATCGACAAGACCAGAAGCACAATGACCTGCCCGGCAACGGAATCGAAGACCAGGCGCAGGATCCTGCCGATCATGAGGCCGTCACTTCCGGCGTGAACAGGTATCCCTCGGAACGGATGGTGCGGATAAACTCCGATCTCTCGTCGTCAGGTGAGAGTTTGCGCCTGAGGCGACTTACCAGAATATCGATCGATCGCTCAAACGGCGCGGCGAGCCGGCCCTGGGTCAGCTCCAGGAGCTGGTCGCGGCTGAGTGTGATGCCCGCCCGCTCGGCGAGGGCAACCAGCAGATCGAACTCGGCGCCCGTCAGGGTCGCCTTGGCCCCGGACGGTGTCGTCAGGCTGCGTTCGCGGGTATCGATCACCCAGCCGGCGAAGCTGAGGCGGCGCGCTTCCGACCGTGTCGCCTTGGCAGCCGGCAGACTGCTTCGCCGCAGGATGGCACGAATCCGCGCCAGAAGTTCGCGGGCACTGAACGGCTTGGCAACATAGTCGTCGGCGCCGACCTCAAGACCGACCACCCGATCGATCTCTTCGCCACGCGCCGACAGGATAATGATGGGCATGGTCGAGGTGTTTCGCAGGCGCCGACAGATGCTGAGCCCGTCCTCGCCGGGCAGCATGATGTCGAGCAGCACGATATCGACGCGCGACGTCGTCAAGATACGATCCATCTCGCGGCCATCGCGAGCCACAGATACGCGGCAGTCGTTAGCCTTCAGGTAGCGCGAGACCAGTGTATTGATGTCATTGTCATCTTCGACCAACAGGATGTGGTTCTGCATGAAGAAAGGCCATCCCCATTCAACGGCCGAGCTTTAGCATTCGGGCGGCTAAGCCTGACAGTTATTTTGTATCCAGATGTTTCTTTTTGTGACCGCCGAAACGCATGGTTACCGCACCCGGCCAATGGTTACCACTCATTAACGGGCGGAGCGCTTGGCTTCTCGAATGTAATGCGTAAGACTCTAGCCCGAGGGTAAGAATGACCTCGATTTCTTCCACCAGTACTTATCAGTCGCCGCTCGCCCGGCTGCAGTCGACGCTCCAGTCCGACGTCAGCTCCGGCAGCATCAAGTCGAGCGACCAATCCGCGCTTGCCACGGCGCTCGAGAGCATCGACGAGACGCTGTCGAGCGGCCGGTCCAGCAAGGCGTCCGGCAGCAAGCCACCGTCGCCCGACGAGATGAAGGAGAAGATTGCCAATCTTATCCGGCAGCAGGTCAACTCCGGTACGCTGACCTCCGATCAGGCGACCGAACTCGCCTCCGTTTTCGACGACACATTCTCCAAGGGCAAGGGTGCCCAGGGGGCTGGCGGACCGCAGGGCGCCGGCGGGCCACCCCCCGGGCCGCCTCCCGAGGATAACCAGTCAGCCGATAGTGCCGACGGCAGCTCGTCGTCCAGCACGTCGATCACCGATATTCTGAAACAACTGCAGGACGCGCTGGCAGAGAGCAGCCAGACCGCCTACAGCGCTTCCGGCTCGTCGACCTCATCGAATAGCACCAGCTATCTCTTCGATCTGGTTGCCTGAAGCATCTGATCGCTTATCGAGCGGCGGGGCCTGGCCCCGCCGCTCTGCGTTATGGGCGGCAAAGGTTCGCCCGGGCATGCCGGCCGCGCGAAAAAAGCATTCTTCTCTACGAAAGCACTAGTGCTATCCAAGTCCTTGTGCGCAATCTTGAACATGGCGCTCCAGCGGGCCGGCAAGGGCCGTCGGCCGGCGGGTGCCTCGCATGTTCTGACACCCGGAGAATCGCCTGATGAACCGCCCCGCCGCCGGATGGATCGACCGCCTCCCGACCGACCACCTGATCACCGAATTCTCGATGTGGTCGTCGGATCTCTTGCGCATCGCCGACGAAGTGGCCCGCATCGATCCCTATGCCAATGTCATCCACATCGACGCATCGGACGGCATATTCGCCGACACGCTGTTGCTGTTTCCGGAAATCGTTGCCCGAGTCCGCTCCATCACCGACAAGCCGATTCATGTTCACCTGATGGTGGGCGAGCCAGCGTTGATCAATCAGATCAATCAGTTCGCCGCGGCCGGTGCTGACGCAATTTCGATCCATGCCGAAAACACGCTGCTGACCGATAGCGGCATCGCCCGCATCAACGAACTCGGCCTTGTCGCTGGCGTCGTGTTGAAAGTCGACACGCCGGTCGCCAAGCTGATCCGCCACTTGCCGCGCGTTCAGTTGGTCACCCTGTTCGGGGCCGGAATCGGCGAGCGCGAAGGTATCAGCCAATCTGCCACGCAGCGCCTTGAGGAGGCGCAGAAATACATTGCCGGCGTTCCCGCCGACCACCGGATCATTCTGGTCGCCGATGGTGCTATTCGCGAAGATACCGTTCCGGTGCTGCGCAAGGCCGGCGCGCAGGCCATCGTTGCCGGCAAGCTGGTGTTTGACGCTCCCGATCTCGGCAAGCGCATGGAGTGGCTGAACAGCCTCTAGAGCAGAAACAAAGTCTGCGGCATCAAGGCTTCAGAAACGCTTTTTGAGCGTGTGGAAACAAGAAAGGCGTCAGGAGCATTTCCGGCCGCCTTTTTGCTGTCCGCTGGTTGGCAGATCAACGCGTCGCCACCAGCCACTCAGGCTTGAACCAGCGGTCGGCCGGGCCGTCATACGGCAGGCGATTGATGTCCCAATGGCGGATGAAACCCGCATAGGCCTCCCACACTGCGGGGCCGCCTGCGACGTAGACGACGCGGTCGGCAAACCGGGCGAGCACGTCTTCCGGGCGGTCACTGGAACGAACGGGACATAGCGTGCGGTCGAATTGCATGAAGCCGGGCAAGGTGGAAATGGTATGCGGCCCGGCCAGCATCACATGCCCACGCGTCACCTCGTAGAAGCGCTCTACGTCGGCGACGAACTCACGCCCCGGATTGCCTTCCCAGGGCAGCTCGCCATTGAGCCCGATCTGGCCCCGCTGTCCGATCGCGCAGATTGCCCTCACATCCGCCATGATACCGTCCGCTTGCCGTGATGATGGAGGCGAGCATAGCAGCCCCTAAGCAAAATACCCAAGTGGGTTGTGAGGCGGCGTCGTAAGTCTCAGGCGAGGCCGGCGCCGGTAAACGACCAGTGCGTCTGGATGATCCGCCACCCTTCGGGATCGCGCCGGTAGACCTCCGTGCAATTCCAGGCGACACGGTCGCCTTCGCTGCCGTTCCACGATACGAAGCGGAAGGTCAGCACGGCGGCGTCGCCCGCCGCCTGCACCTTGGGCTCGACCATTTCGTGACGCGGCGCGAAGATCTTGCCGCGCAGCTCGCCATAGAGCGCGCTCAGCGCTGCCTTGCCATCGAGGCGTGTTTCGCGAAAGGGATCGAAATAGGTGACATCCTCGGCCGACAGGTCGAGGAAGGCATCGGGATCGCCGGCGCACCAGCGGTCGAGCGCTCCTTTTTCAAGGGTGATAATGTCGTCGGCGATGGTCATGGTCTTCTCCCCCAGGCTTTGGCGAGAGATTAAGCCGACGGTGAGCCGGCACCTGTCAGCATTGGCTGCATCGCCATCAGGGCCTCGGCCGTTTCGATGTCGGTGGCGACGGCGTTGACGAGGCCACCGACGACGGCGGCGCGGATCGCCTCTGCTTTGTGTGGCGACAGCGCGGCGGCAATGGAGAGCGGCACGCGCGCCAGGCGTTCGAGCGAGATCGAAAGGGTCCGATCATCGAATTCGGTGCCGACCGGCCGGCCATCCTTGCCGAAGAAGCGGCCGCAGATGGTACCGACGGCACCGTGAGCGCGAATCTCCTCGAGTTTGCCAGGGGCGATGAAGCCCTCGCGGAACACTGTGGCGGTGGCTGAGATGGCGCCGACGCCGACCACGGCGATGGCGAGGCGATCCATCATCGAGAAAACCCCCCGCACCGCGCCGGTTTCGCGCAGGAGACGCGCCGCGCCCGCCTCATCGACAATGGCCGGCACGGGGAGTTGCCAGGCTTGGGCGCCGAGCCCGGCGGCGAGACGGCGACATACCTCGGAGGAATGGGTGTAGTGCTCGGGCGCGCCGACGCCGCCGACCAGCGCGACGACGTCGAGGTCGCGCGCGGGTGACCGGCGGGCGGCGGCAGCGATGGCCGCCGCTGTCGCGCCATCGGAAACCCCCAGCACGTCGCCGCTTTTCAGCGTGTCCTCGATAACGCGCGCAACTGCTTTTCCGAGCGTATCGATCGGCGCGTGGGCGCCAGTCCGATTTTCGACGACCACGGCCAGGCGAAGACCGAGATGCGCCCTCAAACGCTGTTCGGCGGCGGTGTCGCGGAATGCTTTCGGCGTTACCTGAAATTCGATGTAGCCAAGATCGAGCGCCGATTTGAGCGCCCGACTGACGGTCGCTTCGGAAATCTCCAGCAGGCGGGCAATTTCGGTCTGCGGCAGGCGCTGCTCGTAACGGAGGCGGGCGATCTCGACGATCATATCTTCGCTGCGGCGGGGCCGGGGCATGATGCGCTCGCCTTGGACGGGAAGGAAATTCGTCGGTCTCCGGCGTCCGGCACGTCGTCCGTCGTCGACGTGCCGGCCCGGGGAGAGGGCCGAGGGCGAGGAGGACGCCTTCGGCCTTGGAGCATCCGCCGATCGCGCTGATCGAGGCGCGGATGCGCAGGCAAACAGCCTGGAATTCGCCCGCCCTATTGGACCGACGAACGTTCGGTCGTCAGGCGACGAAGCGCGCGGCGACGATCTTGCGCAGCTCGCCGAGATCCTTGGCGAACAGGCGAATGCCCTCAGCCAGTTTCTCGGTGGCCATCGGGTTCTGGTTCATGGACCAGCGGAAGGCCTTTTCGTCGAGCTTGACCACCGGCGGCTTCGGGCCAGGCTTGTGCGGCGACAGCGCGCGCTGCAGCGTGCCGTTGTCGGCGGCCAGGGCATCGAGCAGCGCCGGCGAGATCGTCAGGCGGTCGCAACCGGCCAGAGCCTCGACTTCGCCCTGCGAGCGGAAGGAGGCGCCCATCACCACGGTGGGGATGCCATGGGCCTTGTAGTAGTCGTAGATGCCATGCACCGAGATGACACCCGGATCTTCGGCTGGCGTGAAGGTGTGGCCCTCGGTCTTGACGTACCAGTCGAGAATGCGGCCGACGAACGGCGAGATCAGAAAGGCCTTCGCATCGGCGCAGGTGATGGCCTGGGCGATGTCGAAGATCAGCGTCATGTTGGTGTCGATGCCTTCCTTCTGCAGGATCTCCGAGGCGCGGATACCTTCCCACGTGCCGGCAACCTTGATCAGGATTCGATCGCGCTCGACGCCATTGGCCTTGTAGGCGGCGATGATGGCGCGCGCTTTCTCGACGGAGGCGGCCGTGTCGAAGGAAAGATCGGCATCGACCTCGGTAGACACGCGGCCTTCCACCAGCTTGGTGAGCTCGGTGCCGACGGCAACGGCGAGACGGTCACCGATCGCCTTCACGGTGGCTTCCTGGGAGCCGGCCTGCTTCTTGCCCCAGGCAATGGCATCCGCCAGGATCGGCTCATAGGCCGGCAGGCTGATGGCCTTCAGCACCAGGGTCGGATTGGTTGTGCAGTCGACTGGCTTGAACTTCTTGATGGCGTCGATGTCGCCTGTGTCGGCGACCACCACGGTCATCTCGCGCAATTGGTCTAGCTTGGAAGCCATGTTCTCAACTCCATATCCAGCCGACGCATCATCGGTGCCGCGGCCGCTTTCCATCCCTCAGGAGTATGATATCCCCCTCTGCAAAATGCAAGAAACTGTTATAAAGAAATAAATTGCATTTTCGTGGCACAAATGAAACGGGCGGGTTCATTGCGAACCCGCCCGTTTCTCTCTCTCCCCCCGAAATTTATCAGGCCGCCATCACCCGGTTGATGAAGCTCTCGACGACTTCACGCAGACGAGTCGCCTGATCGTTCATGTCGTTGGAGACTGCCAGTACCTGGCTTGCCGATTGCGACGTCTCACCGACGACGCGCGTCAACGCCTGCGTTTCGTCGGCCACCGACTTGGTACCGCCCGCCGCCTTTTGCGCGTTGAGTGAAATCTCCGCCGTGGCATGCCCCTGTTCGCCGACGGCGGTGGCGATCACATTGGTCGTGCGATCGACTTCGCCCATGATGTCGGAGATGGCGCGAATGGCCGCCACGGCCTCGCCGGTCGACGACTGGATTTGGGCGATCTGCGAGGCGATCTCCTCGGTGGCCTTGGCGGTCTGGCCGGCAAGGTTCTTCACCTCGGAGGCGACGACGGCAAATCCCTTGCCGGCTTCGCCGGCGCGCGCGGCCTCGATGGTGGCGTTGAGCGCAAGCAGATTGGTCTGCTCGGCGATCGCCTTGATGAGCGTGATGACGTTGCCGATGCGCGTCGCCGCGTCGGCGAGCCCGGAAATCGTGGCGTCGGTCTTCTTCGCCTCGCCGGTGGCACGCTGAGCAACCGCGGTTGCCGTGTCGGTCTGGCGCGAGATTTCGCCGATCGACGCCGACAGTTCCTCGGCGGCGGCGGCAACGGTCTGGACGCCGTCCGAAGCGAGGCCGGAAGCCGATGCCGCAGTGCCGGCACGCTCGCGCGCCTCCTCGGCGATGGCCGCCAGTGCCCGGGCGGTCGCCTCCATCTGGTCGGCATTGCCGGCGACGAGGCCAACGAGCTGCTCGATTTCAAGCCGGAAGTCGTTGATGACGCTCTCGATGGTCTGCTGACGATGCTCCCGTGCCCTCTGTTCGGCCTCCGTTTGCTCGGCAAGGCGACGGCGTTCGATGGCATTGTCGCGGAAGACGCGCACCGCTCCGAACATGCCGCCAATTTCATCCTTCCGGCCGGCAAGATCGAGGGCCATGTCGGTGTCGCCGGTGGCCAGACGCCGCATGGCGGTGGTGAGGTTGGTGATCGGTCGGGTGATCAGCCGAGACAGCACGATGCCGATGATGAGCGCGAATACCAGCGCCGCTCCCAGCGTTCCGGACATGGTGAAAGTACTGGACGCGCGGTTGCGGCTGGCGGCGGTGGCACGATCGTCCACCACCGTCTTGATGGCGGAAATGGCGGCGGCCGACTACCGCCAGCCGCGACGATTTTCTGACCTGTCTCCTTGGCCGCGTCGGCAGCTTTCAGCATCATCTTGGTGCTGACCGCCTCCGGGTCGTAGCGGAAGGTGGTGGTTTGCAGCGCCAGTGCATCGATCTGGCTACCGAACATGGTCGCCAAGTCGGAAAGCTCGCGCGCCTTCGCGGCATCGTCGAGCAACGATTGCATGTTGTAGCTGGCAAGATCTCGCTGTTGGCCGGCCAAGCGGATGATTTCATCCGTGCCATTGCTGAGTTTGCTAAGCCCATCGAGCGCAAACAGCCGCTTCTGCTCGACGGCAAACGGATTGGCACCATTCCGCATCTCATCGAGCAGCGGGACCAACCCCTTCGCGGCCTGTTCGATGGCACTCGCCTGCGCCTTGATCGCATCATCGGCGCCGAGCGCCCGGATCTGATTGACGATGGCTCGCACCGACATCACCGACTTCAATGCGGCGTTGACATTGGTGGTGTCACTGTTCGCGGCGAATTTGGCAAGGAACTCATTGGCCTGCAGGGCCGAGATCTCGATCTTGTAGGCAGTCACCGTGAGATTGGCGGCGGAATTGGTTGCGAGGGCAGCCTCGCTGGCCTTGGTCTGGAATGCCTTCGCCTTGGCGGCTGCGTCAGCTTCGATCTGGCTGGCCCGGCTCTGCATGTTGGAAAGCAATTCCATCGTCGCTGCGGCGTTCGCGGCCACGGCGTCCGAAGAAGAGGAGAGGACGCCGATCGAGGCACGGAACTGGTCAACGGCCGCGTAGGCCGGCGCAAGACCCGGATCGGACTTGCCGCCGAGTTCGTCGAGGCTGGCATTGACCTGGTCAAGCAGGTGCCCCGCCTCCGATGCGGCGCCGTTGTCGCGGTTCTGGATGAAAGTCGTCACGGCGTTGCCGGCATCGTTGACGGTTGCCAGCACGGCGGCCGATTTCGACGTCATGTCGACGGCAAGACCCAGCCGGCTGAGCCCAAGAAACCCGGCGCCGCCGACGATGACGGCCAGTACGGCAAGGGAAATGAGACCGCCGCCGATTTTCATTGAAATCGATCGGTTCGACAGGAAAGCCGTGAGCGACATCTTCTCCCCCCGGATTGGCGCCCGCCATCGGACGGCGCGCAGGCTCTACGTGCGTATTCGCAACCTTTGCTGTCATCCGGTAAAGAAAAAGTGGATAAAGCATTTCAGAAGTGAGAAATTTCCCTGGTTTGTAGTCGCTTGCGAAAGTTAAAGACATTGATCCGCCGACAAGTATGACAAGATTTTTCTCCAGCAACCAGAAATCGCCTGAAAGCAGAATGTCTTACAGTGGCGGCATCGCGACGCTGGCGTGCGTGTCTATAGATTGTGAGAAAAATAGACTTTAGGTCAGTCGGTAATCGACCGGAGGTCGAGCGACACCTTGATGATCTCTGTACTGTCAGGGTCTGGCATCAACACAAAGCCGAGTCGTTCGCACATGCGAAGCATCTGCCGATTTTCAGCAAGCACTTCGCCATGGATGCGTGCGTAATGCTCGCGACGGGCGTAACGAATGATCTGGAGCATCAAGGCCCGACCGAGGCCCAACCCCTTGAGGTCGGAACGCACCGATACGGCATATTCCCCGTCGCCACCGCCGGGATCGCCGTGCAGCCGGACACCGCCCAGCATGTCGCCATTTTCCGGATCGAGAGCGACAAAGGCCATGGCGCGGGCGTAGTCGATCTGCGTCAGTCGGGCGACGAAGGCATGGCCGAGGTCATGAACGCGCTGGAAGAAACGCAGGCGCATATCCTCGGCTGTCATCTTCGAGAAGAAAGTGAGGTAGCGACCTTCATCCTCCGGTCGAGCCGGGCGCACGAATACCGATCGACCACCGGGCAGCGTGATGAATTCTTCCCATTCGGTCGGGTAGGGGCGGATGGATAGGCGCGGGTGATGCACGGCGGCGCCCGACGCCGGAGAGCCGGCGACCAGCGTCACCCGCGCATCGACCACCTTCAGCCGGTCTGCTTCGGCGATCAGCGGGTTGAGGTCGATATCGCCGATGGCCGGATGTTCGGCGACGAGTTGGGCGAGGCGCTGCAAAATGCCGGCAAGATGGTCGACATCGACGGGCCGGCGGTCTCGATAGCCCTGAAGCTGGCGGGCGACGCGCGTCCTGGCGATTAAGTCATGGGCGAGGTTGGCGTCGAGCGGCGGCAGCGCCAGCGCCCGGTCGTTGATCACCTCGACGGCGGTGCCGCCGCGCCCGAACACCATGACCGGTCCGAATACCGGATCATCGGTGACGCCGGCGATCAGCTCCACGGCTTTTGGCGCCACGATCATCGGATGGAGGGTCACCCCGTCGATCCGGGCACCGGGCCGGGCGGCTTTGGCGCGGGCGATCACGGCCTCTGTCGCCAAGGCCACCGCTTCCGGGGTGGACAATTCCAGTTCCACCCCGCCGACATCGGACTTGTGGACGATATCCGGCGAAGCGATCTTCACCACCAGCGAGCGATGCTCGACGAGCAGACGTGCCGCCAGCCGGCGCGCCTCGTCGGCATCGGCAGCGGCAAGGGCCGGCACGATGGGAATATCGTAGGCGGCCAGAAGATCCACCACTTCGCTCGCCTTGAGCCACAGGCGGCCGTCGGCCTGCGCCGCAGCGATCACCGCCGCCGCGCGGCTGCGGTCGGGCGAGAAGCCGGCGAGAACGTCGGCTGGCGTTGCCGTCAGCGCGGCCTGGGCCTCGGCATGGCGGACGAGTTGCATCAGCCCCTCGACGGCGCCATGTGGCGTTTCGAGGGCGGGGATACGCGCCCGCGCAAACGTGGCGCTC
>JAGSYV010000115.1 GCA_018262505.1 Pseudomonadota bacterium | reverse complement strand
ATATTCCACCGCCTGGGCGGCAAAGCGCATCGAGTTGACGTTCTTGATCTCGCAGCGGGTGCCGAGCGGCTCACCGGGCTTGCGGACGGAAACGTTGATATCGGCGCGCATGGAGCCTTCCTCCATGTTGCCGTCGCAGGTGCCGAGATAGCGCAGAATGGTCCGCAGCTTGGCGAGATAGGCCTTCACCTCTTCCGACGAACGAAGATCCGGCTTGGACACGATCTCCATCAACGCCACGCCCGAACGGTTGAGATCGACGAAGGACATGGTCGGATGCTGATCGTGAATCGACTTGCCAGCGTCCTGCTCGAGGTGCAGCCGCTCGATGCCGATCTCGACGACGCCCTCCGGCATATCGAGCAACACCTTGCCTTCGCCGACGATCGGCTGCTTGTACTGGCTGATCTGATAGCCCTGCGGCAGGTCGGGGTAGAAGTAGTTCTTGCGGTCGAACACCGAGTAGTGATTGATCGCCGCCTTGAGACCGAGACCGGTGCGGACGGCCTGCGCCACGCACTCCTCGTTGATCACCGGCAGCATGCCGGGCATCGCCGCGTCGACCAGCGAGACGTGCATGTTCGGCTCGGCGCCGTACACCGCCGAGGCGCCGGAAAACAGCTTGGCATTGGAGGTGACCTGCGCATGCACCTCAAGGCCGATGATGACTTCCCAGTCGCCTGTGGCGCCCTTGATGAGCTTCTTGGGGTCGGGGGTGCGGACTGCCATGTTCATGGAGGGTCTCTCGGATCGGTCGGACGACATCTGCTTGGCGGGATAGCCCGTTTTGCGCCGGAGGTAAACGGGAAAGGCGCGTCAGTCCAGCACGCCGGCGTTTGAAGGTCCACCCGAAAACGACAAAGGACGCCGCAACGGCGCGGCGCCTTGCATCCATCCCGCGACGAACAGGATCAGTCGAGCGACAGCCGGTAGACCAACACCATGGTGTCGACATCGGCGTCAGCCTTGTAGTCCGCGCCGACCTGGTGCCCCCGAGTGGTCAGGAAGTCATTGTCGTTGGCGATCAGCACCAGCACGTCCTTGGGATGCTCCGGATCGAACGCCGGCACTACACCCATCGATTCCCACTTTTCGGAAAGGTCGCCGGCGTCATGCGGCGCGCCATTATGCAGGCCCGCCTTGGCCAATTCCGCATTGTCATTCATGTCGATGACGGCTGTGAGCTTCGCCGCCGTCACCGACGCGTCGAGCTGCCCCTTTGGCGCCACTGGCTTCAGGCCGTCGAACTCGGTGCCGGCAATGTTGGTGGCGCCCGCGAAATCCAGCAGGTCGACGCGCCGGTAGAGCGAGGTGTCGCCCTTGACGCCCCAACCGTTGTTGCTGTCGCGGGACAGCAGCAGGAGGCGGCCGTCCGGCAGGACCGCGAGTTCCGACTGGGCAGCCACCAGCGTTTTGCCCTCGGCGTCCTTGAAGGTCGGCAGCGGCACGACATATTCGGCCTTGAGCTTCAGCGCATCCGGGTTGGTCGCATCGTAGACCAGAGCGCGGGTATTGAAACGGGTGCTCTTCTTGTCACCGCCGTCCTGGCGAGTGGCGCTCTGCAACACCACCGTCAGCTCCTGCGTGGCCGGGTTGAGTGCCATGCCTTCGAAGCCCTGGTTATTCTGGCGTCCGGTCTCGGGATCTTCCGGATCGGGCTTCGGCGCGTTGGCGCCCGGATTGTTGGACGAGAAGTTGAGCGCGCCCTTGCGCATCGGCAGGAACGCCTGCGGCGGCAGTGTTGCCGAAACGAGCTTGCCTTCGGCGGTGAAGTGATAAATCGTCGGGCCGTATTCGTCGGAAATCATCAGCGAACCATCCGACAGGCGGACGATCGCCTCAGGGTCGAGGCTGACCGCGCCGGTGGAGGCGCCCGGCAGATCGACGCCGTTGTCCTTGCTGATGGCAATCGGATCGAGGCCGGTCATCGGCTTGCCGGCCTTGTCGGTGAGCAGGAAGGTCTTGTCGAGCTTCAGCTCGGCAGTCGCAGCCTTGCCCGTCTCGGGCGCGGCGAAGGCAATCGACAGCATGTTGACGCGGGTGCTGTAGTCCGTCGTACCCTCGACGTTGTAGCCGCGGTCGGGTAGCAGCAGGAACGATCCCGCGTAGCCCTTGTCCGTCTTCTTCCAATCAAGCACCGACATGCCCGAGCCGGAGCCGAAGGTTTCGCCAAAGCTATCCCGGAGATCGGCAGGCAGGCGACCGACGGCGACAAGCCCCTTGTTGACCGGCAGGTCGGCCGCGGCCGAGGCCGTGACGCCGGCAAGAAGCGCCGCGGTGAAAAGGGAAAGGGATGTACGACTCGTCATGACAACCTCGTTGGTGAAACCATCGAAGCCGTTGGATAGGTCGGTTGTTTGACGCTGGTGTGAACGCGGCGCCGGCCAGACCGGCACCGCCCTTCACAAACCTACCACCACTTTTTCGGGCTGAACGTGCCCACGGCCTTTTCGATCGCCGAGCCAAGGGTGAACAACGTCTCTTCATCGAACGGCCGGCCGATCAACTGCAAGCCAAGCGGCAAACCTTCGGCGGAAAGGCCGGCGGGCACCGCAAGCCCCGGCAGACCGGCCATGTTGACCGTCACCGTGAACACGTCGTTGAGATACATCTCCACTGGATCGGCGTCGGCCTTCTCGCCGATGCCGAAGGCGGCCGATGGTGTCGCCGGCGTCAGGATGGCATCGACCCCCTGAGCGTAGACTGTCTCGAAATCGCGCTTGATCAGCGTGCGCACCTTCTGGGCGCGCAGATAGTAGGCGTCGTAATAGCCGGCCGACAGCACATAGGTGCCGATCAGAATGCGGCGCTTCACCTCGGCACCAAAACCGGCCGCCCGCGTGTTCTCGTACATGTCGAGGATGTCCGAGCCCGGCACGCGCAGGCCATAGCGCACGCCATCGTAACGGGCGAGATTGGAAGACGCCTCGGCCGGCGCCACGATGTAGTAGGCCGGCAGCGCATACTTGGTGTGCGGCAGCGAGATGTCGACGATCTCGGCCCCGGCCTCCCGCAGGATGTCGATGCCTTTTTGCCAGAGCGCATCGATTTCGGCCGGCACGCCGTCGAGCCGGTATTCCCTGGGAATGCCGATCCTGAGCCCCTTCACCGACTTGCCGATGGCCGCCTCGTAATCGGGAACGGGAATATCGACCGAGGTCGTATCCTTGGGATCAACCGAGGCCATCGACTTGAGAAGGATCGCCGCGTCACGCACATCACGGGCGATCGGGCCGGCCTGGTCGAGCGACGAGGCAAAGGCGACAAGGCCCCAGCGCGAGCAGCGACCGTAAGTCGGCTTGATGCCGGCGGTACCGGTGAACGCGGCCGGCTGGCGGATCGAGCCGCCGGTGTCGGTGGCCGTCGCTCCAAGGCAGAGGTGCGCGGCGACCGCGGCCGCCGATCCGCCGGATGAGCCGCCGGGGACCAGATTGACGTCGGAGCCGTTGCGCCGCCACGGGTTGACCACCGATCCGTAATGGCTGGTCTCATTGGAGGAGCCCATCGCGAACTCATCCATGTTGAGCTTGCCGAGCATGACGGCGCCGTCAGCCCAGAGATTGGCCGATACGGTGCTTTCATAGGTCGGCTCGAAGCCATCGAGAATGTGGCTGCACGCCTGTGTGTGGACGCCCTTGGTAGCGTAGAGATCCTTGATACCAAGCGGCAGCCCCTCGAGCGGACCGGCCTTGCCGGCAGCAATGCGAGCATCGGATGCCCTGGCCATGTCACGGGCCTTATCCGGCGTCTCGGTGACATACGCATTGAGCACACGCGCCTTTTCCATGGCGGCGAGATAGGCATCCGTCAGTTCGACGGCGGAGAAAGTCTTGGCCTTCAGCGCATCGCGCGCCTCGGCAAGGGTGAGTGCGGTGAGATCGGTCACGGCGGAAATCCCGAAAAATCGTGAGAAACTGGTGTCTGGCGGGAGTTACTCGACCACCTTGGGCACCAGGAAGAAATGGTCCTCTGAGACGGGCGCGTTGCTCGTCACCGCCTCGGCATCCTCACCCTCGGTGACCACGTCCTGCCGGCGACGCATCTTCACTGAGACGACGGAAGTCATCGGCTCGACACCGGCCGGCGCACTGTAGCCGTATCCACGGACATGTAGATTCCCTCGAACAGACTGGAATGTCCCGCGTATAGCACCGGTCGCGGCGCGGAGCCACCCGCTTCCGCATGCTCCGATGTCACTGCCAGCGATTTGGCGGCTTGTGGGGCGTGAGTCGCGGAAATTGCCTCCTGCAACCTTCAGGGGAGACCATTGGTCTGCACCAAGGCGTCCAACGGCGCCACTCGTCTAGCAAACCGGGGCGACGGCAGCGACAGATCCTGTTTCGCTTAACATATTGATCCATACGAATATTTTAATTTGTCGGAGCGACGGCTGCTGTTCAGCTGGAAATTGTCCTTAAGAAGTTCCGCTTTATGAACTTCGATTGGCGGGAATCCGTTGTTTTTTCATTGATGAATTCGACAAAAACAGTTTATGAGTTCCGCACTTTTCGGGCGTGGCTTGGCCACCTTTCAGGTATATCAAGCTCATCATGCACATCGTGCTCGTCGACGGCAGTCGAACCGGACTGATGATCCTGCAGAGGATGCTTGAGCCTCGTGGCGACGACGTCGCTTATTTCACGGACGGTCGCGAGGCGCTTCACTATATCCAGACGACCCCCCAGGCCGAGGTATTGATCACCAGTTTCGAGATCGGCGGCGTTTCCGGTACGGAGCTTTGCTGGGAGGCTCGCCTTCTCGCGGACGCTGGTCGGCCGCTCTACGTCATCGGCATGTCGGCCTCCAACGACGCACAGCACTCCATCGGCGTGCTGGACGCGGGCGCCGACGACTTCATGTCCAAACCACCGCGTCAGAACGAACTCAACGCTCGCCTGCGCGTTGCCGAGCGCACGCTGATCATGCAACGTCGGTTGATCGAAATGGCGACGATCGATCCGTTGTCCGGCCTCTTCAACCGTGGCGCGTTTCGCCAGCGGTTCGACGCGGAAATTGCCGCTGCCGAGCTGGGCAGCACCTTCTCGCTCATCCTGTTCGATATAGATCACTTCAAGCACATCAACGATATCTACGGCCACGACGCCGGCGACGAAGTGATCCGATGCGTCGGAACGCTACGCGTGCCACCGGACGTGCATTTCTCGCGCATCGGCGGCGAGGAGTTCGCGGTGATCCTGCCGAGCATCCCAATCGACGGAGGCATCTCGGTCGCCGATTATCTGCGCGAACAGATCAATGCGCTCAACATCGACCGCGGCGACAGCGTCATCCGTCTGACGGCCAGCTTCGGCGTCGCAGAATTCAGGCCCGGAGATACGGTCAACGACCTTTATCGTCGCGCCGACTCGGCGCTCTACCAAGCCAAGAATACCGGCCGCGACCGGGTGTCAGCGAGCTCTCCGGAAATCGTTTCGTGAATTCTGCGCCAAGGCTTGGGCCATGACACGTTGCATGATAGTGGGTGCCAGTCCCGCGCATGACAAGGCAGAACCGATGATCGAAACCGGAGATCCCATTGCCTTCGCGGCGGCTCTGCCGGCAGGGCGACGCCTGTTCGGTCTCGACCTCGGCAGCAAAACGATCGGCGTTGCCGTCTCCGACGAACGTTTCCTGATCGCCACGCCACTCGTGACCCTGACGCGTGTCAAGTTCGGCAAGGACGCGGCGGCGCTGATTGAACTGGCCAACCAGCATGACGTCGGAGCCTATGTGCTCGGCCTGCCGATCAACATGGACGGCAGCGAGGGGCCACGCGCCCAATCGACGCGGGCCTTCGCCCGCAACCTCGTCCCCCTCGACGGCCGGCCGATCTTCTTTTGGGATGAGAGACTCTCCACGGCAGCGGTTACCAGGACGCTTCTCGAGGCGGATGCCTCACGCCGGCGACGCGACGAGGTGGTCGACAAACTCGCCGCGAGCTTCATCCTGCAAGGCTTCCTGGACCGTTTGCATCTTGCCGCGCGCGCCGATGATCCGCGCCGTCTCTGAACTCACTCAGACCCGGCGGCGCTTTTTGTCGACTTCCTGATGAGCATCAGGTTGCGGATATAGATGAGAAGACCAAGTCCCTGGCCGGCGATGAACACCGGATCCTGGCGGGCGATGGAATAGACCAACAGCAGAAAGCCGCCGCCGAGCGAGAACGTCCAGAAGGCCACAGGGATTACCGACGCTTTGGCCTTTTCGGAGGCGATCCACTGCACGACAAAGCGCATGGTGAACAGCCCTTGGGCGACGAAGCCCAGGATCACCCAGAAATCGAGCTGCTTGACGAACACATCGTGAAGCCAACCGGCGAACTGCACCAAGAGATTAGCCATTGTCGTTTCCGATTTCCGAGGCCACGGGAAGACGCTTGATACGCCGCTTCAGCCACCAGACGCCGAAGAGATCGAGAATACCCTGCAGTCCACGATCGAATATGCCGTAATTTGAAGCGCCATGCATGCGCGAGCGATCGACGACGTCGAGATGAGTAACGCCGTACCCCTCCCGCAGCACCAGCGCCGGCAGATAGCGGTGCCAACCGTGGAAGAAGGGCAGCAACAGGAAAATGTCGCGCCGCACCGCCTTGAGGCCACAACCGGTGTCGCGCGTCGCATCCTTCAGGATGGCGTTACGCAGCCAATTGGCAAATCGCGAGGCATACCGCTTGGTCAGGCCGTCGGTTCGCTTGAGACGCTGTCCGGCCGCGATGCCTACCGATGGGCCGGCAGCAACCAGCGCATCGATCAGCTTCGGGATATAGACGGGGTCGTTCTGGCCGTCGCCGTCGATGGTGGCGACGATCTCGCCTCGCGCGGCAAGCACGCCGGAACGAACGGCCGCCGATTGGCCGCAAGCCTCGACATGGCGGATGTGACGGACCGGCTTGCCCTCGGCCTTCCAGGCGGCGATGGTGGTGCCGGTTCCGTCGGTCGAGCCGTCATCGACGACGATCACCTCGAAGGAGCGACCGGCCATGGCCGTCAGAATCTCCGGCACGATCACCGCGAGATTGTCCGCCTCGTTGCGGGCGGGAATGACAACCGAGACAAAGCCCGCCTCGGATGGTTTCGGTACGATCATGCTGGTCACTCCGGCCGGATACGTGCCCACGATGGCGTCCGGCTGCCCTACCTCTGAGACATGCAAATCAGGGACGATGCTCCGCCTGCTTATGGCAAGCCCAAGCCGTGTCAACAAGGCTCTGCCCTCGCTGGAGAGTATGTCGATCCGATGGCGAAGGGGCCGCGGCAAGCCAGCCTCCGACAGACGGAACAACCGGCCCCGCCGTGCAAACCAAAAAGCGACGAACAACGCACCCCAAGCGCCGAAGGAAAGACCCGCCACCACGTCGGAAGCGCGGTGGGCGTTGACCATCACCCGCGATATGGCGATGGCGATGGCCAGCGGCCAAACCACGACAGCCAATGGCCGCCACAGCAGCGTCAGCGCCAGTGCGAAAGCCGCCGCCGTCGTCGCGTGACCCGACGGGAAAGCGGCGTACTTTGGGCGGAAAGCGAAGAGATGCATCACACGCCCCCCATCGACCGACGGTCGGGAAAAGCCGAGCGAATACTTGACCACCAACACGGCAACGCCAGTGGCGGCGATGGCGGCAAAGAAAAACAGCACCATCTGGTAGATGGTCTCGAAGCCACCCGGCTGACCGAACCTCGGTCGCCTGAGATAATGCATGAGAACCAGAGCAAGGCCCGAGGGGATCAGCATCCAGTCCGACTCCCCCAGGCGCGACAGCAGAGGCCAGATTGGCCGAGGCGGCCCGCCGGCCATGACCCAGGCACGGACTTCCTCGTCGAACTGGCTCGATGCAACAACGGCCAGAACCGTCATGAGACCGATCAGCCATAGAGCGGTTCTGACGACGTCGGGATCGCGCCAGCGGGCCGGCTGCTTGTTGATCAGCATGGGCGGCTCCTCACGGCTTCACGAACAGCAGCATGGTGCGAAGCTTGAGACCGTTGAGATTGCGGCCGGAAACGGTCGTGGCAGGTTCCGGTGGCTTTTCCCCCGCGCCAAGCGCCGCAGTGAACTCGTCCTTTGCTTCCGCCGCAACAATGGCGACGGCACAATCATTTGCCCGGAAGGCCTCGGCAGCGACCGGCGCTGTTGTCCGAAGCATGTTGGTTCCGAGACGAAAGACGGCGCTCGGCTCGCCGTAACCCACCACAGAAACCGCGGGCGCGTCACACCGGCGAACGCTCGCCACCGCTTTGGCAAGGTCATCGCTGAGCCAAAGCTGCTGGGCAGCCGGCAACAGTATTGCGTAGCCAAGCAGCATCAGGCCGCCGGCGGAGGCAACCGTCGCCGCCAAGCCAGGAAGCAGTCGCCCGCAAGCGAGCAGTCGGGTCGCCGCGAAACCGAGGCAGGCGACAGCGACCGCGCCGACGAGGCCCTGCCAGCTCGCGTATCCCTGATAAACGAGAAAAGCGATGTTGAGTCCGAAACCGACCAGGACCGCCCCGATCGCGATGAAGGCGATGGAAACCCGCCAGCCGCGCCGTGCCGGGCCAAGCGCGCCATTGTCGAGCAACAGTGCCACCAGGATGGCCAGCGCCGGCATGAAGGGCAAAACATAATTGGGCAGCTTGGTGGCCACGGCCTCGAACACCAACCAGCCCGGAACGACCCAGGCGATCAGAAAGAAGATCGCCGGCTCGCGCCGTACTTTCCAGGCTTGAACGATGGCAAGCGGCGCCAGCACCGACAGCGGCCAGAAGGTGCCGAGTGCGACCAGCAGATGCACACCGGGCGGAGCGCCGTGCGATTCCTGCCCCGAAGCCACCTTGCCGATCATGTCGTGGCCGACGGCCTGACTGAAAAACGCCCCGCCCGAGATCCAGCCGATGGCGATGAGCCAGGGCAATACGAGGAGAAGCATCCACAGAATGCCCTTCAACGGCGACAGCGACCGCCAGAGCGTCGTGGACCGTTCCTTTGCGGACACGACGACCAGCGTGAGCCCAGCGACAAGCGGCGTAATCGGCCCTTTGATCAGGATGCCAACACCCATCGCCGTCCAAAACAGAGCACTACGCGGCAGCGATCTCGTTCGCATCGGATCGACATAGGCGCGGGCCAGGGCGAACTCCGCGGCGAGCACGGTGGCGCACAGCATGGCATCGGTCTTGGCAATGTGCGCTTCAAAGCCGATGAGCATGGTCGAAGCGGCCAGCAGGCCGGCGAACAGCCCTGCCCGCGCCGTACCGAGCGTCGCACCGATACCGTAGGTGAACAGCACCATGAGAACAGCGCCGAACAACGACGGGAGGCGGTACGCCCAGAGCGGCGCATCCTTGCCGTAGCCGGACAGCTCGGCCGCGGCCGCCTGTATCCAATAGATGCCGGCCGGCTTCTTGTAGCGCGGCTCGTCCTGAAAGCGGATGTCGACCCAGTTGCCGGTTTCCAGCATCTGGTGTGACGCCTGAACGTAAAGCGCCTCGTCACGGTCGGTGAGAGGCAGAGAGGAAATGCCGGGAGCCAGAAGCGCAAGAGCGACGAACGTGAGGATGAGCAGATTGATCAAGTGCTGCCACGCACCGCCCTGCCCCTTGCCGGAAGCCGGCGGCACAGCCGACGCTTCGCCGCCCTCGATCTGCTTGCCGTTCTGCTCGCTCATGCGTCGAAATCCGCGCCGAAGAAACTCTCTGCCCCAAGATACGCGCGCCTCTTATCATGGAAAAAGCCGTCTGGGCATCACAGTTGCGCAATTGCCTGATGTTCCGCGATTCCGGTAACGCCGCCCTGCTAAAAACCCAGACGTCCCGATGAATCGGTTCCCAAAGCCGCTTCAATGTGGAAGCATGCCTACCCAGTGGTTCGACTCCGACATTTGCATTCGCCCGATACAGCGTGGAGGCCGATGCCAGGGGCAACGAGGTTTCCAGTAATCTATTGTTCCAAGCGGAGTTTTGAGGCTTGATATTTGATCTCGAAGGTCAGGTCCGCCGGGATCAGGATATCGAATTCACTCCGCCTGAATCCAAAATCGTCAGAGGTTCACATGCATCAGATCGCGGTCGCCAACCTTGTCTTGGCCCTGGGCGCGACGCTGATCCTCTTTGGTATCCTCACGAGCCTCTTGGCCTCGCGCTTCGGCACGCCGCTGCTGCTCGTCTTCCTTGTGGTCGGCATGCTGGCCGGCGTCGATGGCCCCGGCGGCATCGAGTTCAGCAACTACCGCCTCACCTATCTGATCGGCTCCTGCGCGCTTGCCATCATTCTATTCGATGGTGGCCTGCGGATGCGGCTTGCTGAAACGCATGAGGCATTAGCGCCGTCCCTGACCTTGGCAACAGCCGGTGTCGCGGTGACCGCAGTCCTCATCGGTGCGTTTAGCTATATTGTTCTCGGCTACAACGTCATCGAAGGGCTCCTGCTCGGCTCGATCGTCGCCTCCACGGACGCAGCCGCCGTATTCTTCCTGCTGAAAACGGGCGGCCTTCAGCTGAGGCCCCGCATCGGGGCGACGTTGGAAATCGAGTCCGGCTCCAACGACCCGGTTGCCGTCTTCCTCACCATGGTGCTGACCGAGTTGGCCGTCGCCCATTCGGCGCCCGGCTTCGGAACGCTGGCCGCGCTCGGCCGGCAGGCGATCCTGGGCGGCGCCATGGGCGTTGCCGGTGGCGCACTGGCTACGTTGGCGCTCAACCGACTGACATTGCCCGGCGGACTGCATCCATTGTTCGTCATCGCGCTGACCGTCAGTGTTTTCGGCGTGACCTCCTATTTCGAGGGATCGGGCTTCCTCGCCGTCTACGTGGCCGGTCTGGTGGTGGGCAACAGCAGCGTCCGTGCCTATCCCGCCATCAGCAAGTTCCTCGAAAGCGCAACCTGGCTTTGCCAGATCGTCATGTTTCTGATGCTCGGTCTGCTGGTCACGCCCAGCAAGTTGATCGAATATGCGCCACAGGGCCTGACGATTGCGCTGTTCCTGATGATCATCGGCCGGCCGGCTGCCGTATGGATCTGCCTGAAACCTTTCGGGTTCACGCCGCCGGAGATCAACTTCGTCTCTTGGGTGGGCCTGCGCGGCGCCGTCTCGATCTTCCTTGCCACCGTGCCGACGCTGGCCGGCACAGCCGATGCACCGATGTACTTCAACGTCGCCTTCTTCGTGGTGCTGATATCTCTGCTCATTCAGGGCTGGACCATTGCCCCGGCGGCACGCTTTTTCGGTATGGCGCTGAAGCGGGCGGCGGCCAGCGCGCGCCGCGTCGAGATCGACCTGCCAGGCCAAACCGACAACGAGATGGTTGGCTATCCGGTACGGCCCGATAGCTACGCCGCGCTCCGTCCGGCGTCCCTGCCCGCCTGGCTGAAGCCGGTCATTGTGGTGCGTGACGGTGCCGTCAAGAATGCCGCCGAGGCCGGCCAGATCCGGGGCGGCGACTACGCTTATTTCATCTCGCCCCAGGACCGCGTCAATCGTCTGGACCGCTTGTTCGCCCCCCTGCCGGCGGAAACGGTAGCCGCTGCCAAGCGTACGGCTTTTGGCGAGTTTGCGGTCGCACCGGACGCCCCGCTATCCGACCTCGCCACTTTCTATGAGATGCAGGTACCGCCGAATCTCGCCGGTCTCACCGTCGCCGAGGCCTTCTCTGCCCGCCATGGCAACCGGCTGCGCGCCGGCAACCGGCTAACGCTCACCACCTATGCCGAACTCATGGCACGCGTGGTTGAGGACGGGCACCTCGTCAAGGCCAGCCTCAGGCTGGAGGACGTCGTCGATCTTTCCATGCGGTCGCCGCAATTGCCGCCGCCGAAGCTGATGCGTCGCCTCTACGACCGGCTGCACCAGCGCTTTTCGAAAGAGAAAAAGCCGGCGGACTCCTCGAAATAGGTCCGCTCGCGTGGACGGAACAAGTTTATTGCCCAGAGACGGCGTCGATCGCTGGATGCCGGACTTGATCACCAATCGCGAGGCCAATGCGTTTGGCTTCCGGTGTTGGTAGTTCCAGAACGAAGCGCACCGGCGATTGCGAGGGAATGCGAGTGTCCGACTGCGGCTTGGCGCCATGGGCAATCGATACCACCCGGCCCTTTTCGGAAATGAACACGATGTCGAGCGGCACGAACGTGTTGTGCATCCAGAAGGCGACGTCGCGTGTGCCCCCCATATCGAACAACATGCCGGTTCCGGGGGTGACCTCCCGCCGGAACATCAGGCCGCGCGAGCGGCTCTCATCGGTGTCGGCAACCTCAACCTGATACGGATAGACACCGGTCGGTGTCTCGATGCTGAGGCTGGAGCGCGGGCCGACGGGATTGTCGCCCTGGCCGGCGCTGGAGCCATTTCCGAAAAAGTAGAGAATGGCGATTGCGGCAACTAGACCCGCGGCGAGCGCCCGTATCAGCAAGCGCCACGACGTTACTTCCGACATTTTTGCCTTCGATCCCTGACTGTTCGGTGTTTTCACACAACACAACGCGCCACGTCGGACATTGCCGGCGCTGCGCGTCGCCCGATTAGGGTATCAATGTGACGAAGGTATGCCCCCGGGCTGAACCGGACGGATTTCCGCGACCATTTTTCCCTTCGGCCCGTCACCGTAGCGCACCAGAACGTGCTGCCCTGGCCGAAGCTCGGTGATGCCGAAGCGACGCAACGTCTCCATGTGGACGAAAATATCCTCGGTGCCGTCGCCGCGCGTCAGGAAGCCAAACCCGCGGACACGGTTGAACCACTTTACCTCAACCTGCTCGAGGCCGCTCGAAGGGGTGACCTGAACGTGGGTTCGCGATGGCGGCAACTGGGATGGGTGGATGGCGGTCGACTCATCCATCGACAGTACACGCATCGCTTGCAAGCCCTTCTGCCGGCGCACCGCCTCGCAAACGACGCGCGAACCCTCATAGGCCGTCTGGAATCCATCGCGCCGCAGGCAGGTGACATGAAGGAGCACATCAGGCAGACCCGGTTCGTCCGGCACAACGAAGCCAAATCCTTTCGCGACGTCGAACCACTTTATGACACCCGCGACTTCAATGACTTCTACGCCGGCGTCGTCTTCGACGCTGGTGTCATCCGACACAAACTGAGCCTTGGCCATGAGCCAGTCTCCACGATCGTACAAACTACAAGCGCAGATCGCTCCGCGCACCGACTATTCGTGATTCTTCTGTTAAAATACCACCTGAAGGCCACCCTTCCGCAAGCCCCTCGTTAACCGCTGTTAACGGTTTTAAGCGCGTTTCTCGCGGCTGACGCCCGGTCTTGCCGATATTATCGCTCCGCTGCGGCGGATGGCCTCCCATGGCGGTTCCGTCACGACGACGCGAAGCCTTGCGTCCGCCGGTATACCGAGGATAACTACCCACCGATCCAAAATGAGAACCGGCCGCCTGACGGCTGAAGCGGAGGAAAAGGACATGCGCTATCTTCACACCATGGTGCGGATCACCGACGTTGACGCCTCGCTCGCCTTCTTCCGCGACCTACTCGGCATGACCGAGATCCGACGCACCGAAAACGAGGCCGGCCGCTTCACCCTGATTTTCCTGGCTTCGTCCGAGGATGTCGAGGCGGGCCGGTCACATAGCGCGCCGCTCGTCGAGCTGACCTACAACTGGGACCCGGAAGTCTACGGCGAAGGCCGCAACTTCGGCCATCTCGCCTATGAGGTAGACGACATCTACGTCACCTGTGACCGACTGATGAAGGGTGGCGTGACCATCAACCGGCCGCCGCGTGACGGTCGCATGGCCTTCGTCCGTTCGCCGGACAACATTTCCATCGAGCTGCTGCAAAAGGGCGACGCCCTGGCGCCGGCCGAACCCTGGGCTTCCATGCCGAACACCGGCAAGTGGTAAGACATTGCCCATGCGTAGGCTGATCAGCAAGGATGAGCGGCCATGACGCCGCGGTCGGGACTGCTCGTATTGGTGGGGCTTGCCGCGGCCGGCTGTGGTGCGGTGCTGGATCGTTCCGAGTTCAAGGCCCTTACCCCGGTTGAAATTGCCGAGATCAAGGCGAAGGCCGACGCTGAAATGAACAAGGAAGAGGGCAGCGAGAATCCGGCTGCCGCATCTTCACCGGCAAAGGAATTGGCCGCCAAACCGGCTGCCGACTCCCTACCGGCAGCCTCCGCGGTCACCGCCGTCGCTCCCGAGGAAAAACCCAAGGCAACCAGCCTCTTCGCCTCGTTGTTCGGCAGCAGCCCACCACCCACCAGTGAGCCGGTAACCGCAACGCCCGCCCAGCCCGACGCTGCGAAGGCGCCCGAGAAAACCGCCGGCGAGACGCAGGCCACAACCAACACGACCCTGGCCAAGGTCGACGCCACGGCCCAACCTGCACCAAGCCCAGCCTCGTCGACACCGGCCGAAGACACCTCTGAAGTGTCGGAGGCAGAGCTGGCCGGCGAAGACGAGGCCGATCCGAACAAGATCGCCGTACCCAAGCCACCAGTCGACGACGGGCTGGAGCACGATTTTGTCAATGTCTACATCGCCCGCCCCGAACGTCCGCAAGACTTGTTCGAAGGCCTGCCGGGCGTCGCGTGGCAGGGCAACCTCGTGCTCGCTTCGCGCGGTCCGGATGGCGATCCGCGCGGCCTGTTCGACGGCGAGGTCCAGCCTTACGCCCATTACGTGCCTGGCCTGCCGCGCGACGTGGTGCAGGCGGCCAACGGGCTGCTGCTCGCTCATTCCGAGATCAACGTTTCCTGCATAAAGCCGAGGCTGTTCGGTATGATCCGCGATGCCGAGCGCCATTTCAGCCGCAGGGCGGTAATCACCTCGGGCTATCGTTCCCCCTCGCACAACCGGTTCGTTCGCGGCGCATTGCATTCGCAACATCTCTACTGCAACGCTCTCGATCTCTATATGCCCGGCATCGCCCGCGACGAGCTCGCTCGCTACTTCTACAACCACCCCTCCCGCGGCGCCTTCGTTGGGCGGCCTTCGTCTATCGGTTAGGACACTAGCCTTTCACGCTGGAGAGACGGGTTCGATTCCCGTAGGCCGTACCACCCCAACATTCTCCATATATTTCAACAGATTACGACTGACTCTCCCCAGTTCGCTACCTATTGCTCAGCCTCCATCGACAACGCACTGGATCATCCCAGGAACAGGCACTCACTGCCTCAAACGCCGACCACTACATGTGAAAAACTGTCAACCACCTATTGACCGGATCTCCTCGCGGCTACAATGCCATTTGTCGAAAACCGAGATTTGCGGAGACCCACATGGCCCCGAACGCGGCTCTTACCCAGCTTGCCAAACAGGTTGCGGCCGACATGGGCAGCGGCCAAATCGGTGTTGATTTACTTGATTTTGGAGAGTCCCTAGCCGCCGAACCGAATGTCGTCCCTCAGTTGCTTGATTTACTCGTTCAAGAAGCGGCCAAGAAACGACCGAAGCTGTCCATGATCGATGCTTTTGCCTTCTTGATCGGGCAGGCTTTGGAGATCCTCCGCTACGGCGTCGAACGCAATCAGCTTCCGTCCGTGGAAGCCGTGACCTTGATCCGAATGCACCTGTTGGAGTTGGCTCAGGCAGGCAAGATCGCTCCGACGCACTTTGTGCTGATCCTCAGTCAGTTCGCCAGCGCCAAGCTGGATCCGGGAACGGATCTCCAAGCAATCACGACGTCCCTGGACACTCACAATGACAACGGTTCTCCTGACTTGGCAGCTTTCGCTCAGGCGCTCGATGACCTGTTAGGCGAAACCGATGGCGATATCTTTGCCTTCCACAACCATATGGCGGAACAGGGCGCCGCATACCGGGACGGCGAAAGGGCTGCCATCGTAGCCGCCCTACTGATGGCGCCGAACCCTGCGCTTGCCGAGGCGGCAATCGGTTGGCTTCTGGACCCCGGCCCGGAAACGCGCCAACAGGCAGCTTCAATTCTGTGCGAAGCCGCTCAAACCGGACGTGTCAGCCCGACGATGCTGCGACGATTGCTGACAGTCCGCAACTGGCTTCCGGAATCCGAACGCGCAGAGATTGATGTTGCGATCCGACACAGTCGTCTCAAGGGAGTCGAATGTGCGCCCTTGCCCGAAGCAATAGTGCGCGAAATCGTCCTCACGGGGATGGATGGCTCCGGAGCCCAGAGCCTGTTCGCCGTTATCCGAGATGGTCGGAAGCAGGCCATCGCTTCGGTGTTGTTGAAGGCAAACATCGGCGTACGAGATGCGTGGGTAAATCGAGGGCTGACGAAACGAGAATCCGAGGCGTTTTTGGATCAGGTAGAGATTCATCTCGGTTGCTTCCAAGGCAGTCTCGACTTCTTGCGCATGGCGCTGTCTCATTCGCTAGCTGAATCCGTGCAGACGGCGACGCCGCCCCCTTTCTGGCTGGTGGAAGTAATCGAGCGGCTAGGCCTTCCGACCGTCAATCCAGAGATGCAGCCGACCGCCGATTTGATCGCGCAACTGATCGACGGCATTCCATCGGATAGGCGGGCATCGACCGCCATCGATCAAGCTGTCAGCGACAGTGAGGGATGGTGCGACGACTTCACTTTCGTTGATAGCTGGTTCGAGGACGACGGAGCGATCGACGACATCTTTGGCAGCAAGCACGGCACGAAGAAGCATCGTGCCGCATTGTTGCTAAACGAATATCTTCCGAAAAGACGCGAGCATTGGGCGCGACTGCTAGCTTGGACGGCGTCAGCCTTGCGGGCCTCCGAGTCCACGGGAGACGACTGGATCAACTTCGCGCTGGTGGCCCGCGAAATTTTAGGCGGTCGGGATTTGGCAGAAATTCCATTGATGGCCCAGATCGCCGAAAAAACGATGGCTTCCTGGCAATCACGCCAGCGCTGAACTCAGCGGATGTTTTCGCCTTTTGACGAATTCGGAATCTTTCCGGAAAAAGCACGCATGTCCCCGCAGGAGGCGGTGACGAAGGACACCATCGGCGGCGGGAATGGGAACGGCTCCGGATCGCCACAAAATCAGGCCTTGTTTGCAAGAGCGCCCACGCCCGCCCACATGCCCGATTGCAGCGCTGGTTGCGCCATGCCATAGCAACCGCGCCCTCGTTTTCCGGAACATTGCCGTGACCGACATTACCGACGACCTCCTCACCGTTCGCGACCTTCTGCGCTACGCCATGAGCCGCTATGGCGCCGCCGAGATCGGCATCGGCCATGGCACAAGCGAAGCGATCGACGACGCCGTTTTTCTGATCCTTGAATCGCTGCGCCTGCCGATCGACGACATCAACCCCTGGCTCGACGCCCGCTTGACACGTGCCGAACGCCAGCTGATCATCGAGCGGATCGACAAGCGCATCGATAAACGCGTTCCCACGCCCTATCTGGTCGGCAAGGCCTACATTCAGGGCGTGCCATTCGTCGTCGATCCGCGCGTCATCGTTCCGCGGTCGTTCATCGGCGAACTGCTGTTCTCGGAGGCCTTTTCCGGCGAAGGCGAGGCTTCGCTGATCCGCGATCCGGAGGAGATTCTGTCGGTCGCCGACATCTGCACCGGGTCCGGCTGCCTTGCCATCCTCGCCGCCATGGTATTCCCGAACGCTGCGGTCGATGCCGTCGACCTCTCCGAGGATGCGCTGGATGTGGCGGCGATCAATGTCGACCGTCTGGGCGACGGCCGCGTCGGCCTCTATCACGGCGATCTGTTCGCCCCGCTGGAAGACCGGCGTTACGATCTCATCATCACGAACCCACCCTATGTCGATGACGAGGCCATGGTCGAGTTGCCGGATGAGTATCGGCACGAGCCGGAGATGGCGCTTGCGGGCGGCCTCGATGGCCTCGACCTCGTTCGCCGGATCATCGAGACGGCACCCGACCACCTCAACCCCGGCGGTGGTCTCCTCTGTGAAGTCGGCAGCGACCGGGAAATCCTTGAGATGACCTATCCGGACCTGCCCTTTGTCTGGCTCGACACAGCCGAGTCAGAAGGAGAGGTTTTTTGGCTGTCCGCCGAGGATCTTGGCGTTACGGAAGATATCTAGAGCTGCGATTTCGGCATATCTCTGTCACTTAGTTGGCCGAGATATGCATTAATGAGCTGACTGGCTGCCGTTCCCGGGCGATTTTTTCCCAATTGTGGTCGCGGAGACCTAGACAGCCGCGACAGTGGTCGCCAGTGTCCCTTCAAGGCACCGCGGCTGCACATCCACGCAGTCTTGGCGACGATTATCTGGTGACGGTACTTGGCGTTACGGAGCGACCGAAGCATTGGGTCATAACCTCGTAACCATCATCGGCGATAATTGATCGAAACCGCAGGGATCACCGATGAACGACACTTCCATGATCGATGAGGCCGCCGGCTCCGCCGGTCAGGCGCGTA
>JAGSYV010000217.1 GCA_018262505.1 Pseudomonadota bacterium | reverse complement strand
TTCTTCAGTCAGTTGATTTCCGCCCATGGCGAGGACTCGCCGTCATCGCCCGATGCGCCCTTCGTCTCCAGCGCCTTTGTCGAGGTGGGGTCGTATTATTTGACGGGCATAGCGGACTCGGCGGTCGTACCCAACGTCAACCGCGCCCGTGAGATTTTCACCTATGCCGCCTCCTATTTTGGCGATGCACTGGCCCAGTTGAAGCTTGGCACCATGTATCTTGATGGGGTCGGCGTGGATCAGGATCCCAGGCAAGCTGCCCGGTGGTTTTTGCTTGCCGCCCGCAAGGGCCAGATTGACGCTCAGGCCAAGCTTGGCACCATGCTGGTCAAGGGGGACCAGATCGAACCCAATCCGGTACATGGCCTGATGTGGCTGACCATCGCCCTGAAGCGTGGCGAACTCCTGCATCATGACGACGCTGAGATCCGTGCCGCGCATGAAGAGGCCTTCTCGCTCGCCAGCGAAGATGAACGTCGCAAGGCAATCGCTTTGGCGGACCAGTGGCTCGTGGACAACGACGCGGCCTTTGCCCAGGCGTATGCCACATCGGAGCACGCCGTCGAAGCGTCTACCACCCGCTGACTGTGATCAGCGCACGAAGATCCCGCCCGTCAACCTGCGCTACAGATCATTCGACGAATTGATCGGCAGAGCCGGCTTACGCCCTGATCTCTACCACCACCGGCACATGGTCGGACGGCTTTTCCCAGTCGCGGACGTCGTCCTCGATCTCCACTCCGGCGACCCGATCGGCCGCCTGGGGAGAGGCCAGGATATGGTCGATCCGGATGCCCCAGTTTCTCTGTCGTGCACCCGCCTGATAGTCCCAGAACGTGTAGCGGCCTGACCGATCATCAACGGCGCGCAAAGCATCCGTCCAGCCGAGGTTGACGATCGATCGGAAGGAAGCGCGGCTTTGCGGCAGGAACAATGCGTCGCCGGCCCAGACGGCCGGGTCGTGACAGTCGCGCGGCTCGGGAATGATATTATAGTCGCCACAGAGCAGGGTGGCTTCCTCAAGCGCCAGAAGGCCGGCGGCATGCCGCTTGAGGCGCTCCATCCAGGCAAGCTTGTAGAGATATTTGTCGCTATCAGGTGGATTGCCATTCGGCAGGTAGATAGAGGCAATGCGCAAGCTGCCACTGGGCACGGACACCACGGCCTCGATGTAGCGCGACTGGATATCCTCATCGTCTCCCGGAAGGCCGCGACGAACCTCGTCGAGCGGCAGCAGGGAGAGGATAGCGACCCCGTTGAACCCTTTCTGACCATGCAGTGCCACATTGTAGCCCAGCCGTTCGAAGGCTTCCGCCGGGAAGGCCTCGTCTATGCATTTGATTTCCTGAAGGCAAACGACGTCAGGTCGGCTTTTTTCCAGCCATGCCGAAGCCGTCTCGACCCGGGCGCGGACACCGTTGATATTCCAGGTGGCGATGCGCATGCAAACTCCTCCGGCCGCCGTCGCGTGCTGGCGATTCCCTCGTTCTCAAGGCCGGGAATCCTTCTCACACACACGTGAACGTTACAAGAACTATTGTATTTTGATCTAGGTTAAGGGCATGCTTGACGGTCGAACAAAACTAGAACAATATGGCTCCTAACAGGGAACAGGAGGCCGGGATGCCTGTCATAAATGCCAAGCTTTCCATCGGGGAAATTGAGTGTGTGGTCGGCATTCGCTACAACCATGCGCCTCGCAACGGGAACAAAGAGAGATCATTGGCGCGTTCCGGCCAGATTTTGCCTGGGTTTTCGAAGGAAGAAGCCCCGACAGTGCGCGATTTTACCCTACAGCCGCAGGAGCGTCTGGCCTCGGCCATCGCCTCCGCAGCTATCGTTCGCGACGTGGCGGCCCTTGGCGCTCTCGTGCTGTTCGGCACAATGCTGGTCTTGGTGTTGAGCTCGGCCGACCTGCTCGTCTGAACAGAGACGGCAGGGCAAGTTTTCCACAAGTCGCCTTTCTTGCCAGGAAAACACTCCGATCGCCCATCCGGATGGGATAGCCTGATGCCATCGATCCGCCAACGTAGCGGATCGGCTTCAACCGGAATTTGGCAATGATCGGCGACGTCGGCTTCATTCACCTGCGCGTTCATAGTGCCTACTCGCTTCTTGAAGGGGCGCTGCCGCTCGTCAAGGCGCTGAAGCTGGCCCTGGCCGACAATCAGCCGGCGCTTGCCATCACCGACACCGGCAATCTCTTCTGCGCCTTGGAGTTCTCCGAAAAGGCCATCGAGAAGGGGCTGCAGCCGATCATCGGTTGCCAGATGGCTGTCGATTTCGGCGACGACAGTGCAGACCGTCGGCGGCCCGGCGGGCTGCCGCAGGCGTTGCCCTCCATCGTACTCATCGCCGCGACGGCCGAGGGCTTTGCCAACCTGACGGTGCTGATGTCGCGCTCCTTCCTCGAGTCGGAACCAGGTGCGCCTGCCAGCCTGCCAATCGACCGTTTTGAAGGGCTGACCGGCGGCATCATCGCGCTGACCGGTGGGCCTGGAGGCCCGATCGACAAAGCTATCGTCGCCGGTCTGATGCCGCAGGCCGAAAGCCGTCTCACGCGACTTGAGGAGCTCTTCGGCGATCGCCTCTATGTCGAGCTGCAACGGCACGGCACGCCCGAGGAGATCATGGTCGAGCCACATCTCGTGGAACTCGCCTATGCGCGCAGCCTACCGCTGGTTGCCACCAACGAATGCTATTTTCCGACACGCGCCGATTACGAGGCCCACGACGCGCTCATCGCCATTTCCGAAGGGCGCATGGTCGCCGAGGACGATCGTCGTCGTCTCACCGAGGAACATTATTTCAAGTCCCGCGCCGAGATGCGGACGTTGTTCGCCGACGTACCGGAGGCGCTGGAGAATACCATCGAGATTGCCCGCCGCTGCACGGTCAGGGCACCAAAACGCAAGCCGTTGCTGCCACGCTTCGCCGGCGCCGACGTGGACGACGTCGCAGCGGCCGAGGCGGCCGAGGCGGCCGAGCTGGCCCGTCAAGCCTGGGACGGCCTTGCGCGCCGGATCGAGAGCCATGGCCTCGCCCCTGGGCTGACGCTCGAGGACTACCACAAGCGCCTGGAGTTCGAACTCGGCATCATCACCCGCATGAAGTTCCCGGGCTACTTCCTGATCGTGGCCGACTTCATCAAGTGGGCCAAGGCGCACGGCATCCCCGTCGGGCCGGGCCGTGGTTCGGGTGCCGGCTCGCTGGTGGCTTTCTCGCTCACCGTCACCGACCTTGATCCCCTACGGTTCGCGCTGCTGTTCGAGCGCTTCCTCAATCCTGAGCGCGTGTCGATGCCGGACTTCGACATCGACTTCTGTCAGGATCGCCGTGAAGAGGTGATCCGCTATGTCCAGGCCAAGTATGGCCGTGGCCAGGTGGCTCAGATCATTACCTTCGGTTCGTTGCAGGCGCGCGCCGTGCTGCGCGACGTCGGCCGCGTGCTGCAGATGTCCTACGGTCAGGTCGATAAGCTCTGCAAGCTGGTACCTCAGAACCCGGCCCATCCGGTGACGCTTCAGCAGGCACTCGAGGACGAGCCGCGACTCAAGGAGGCGCGCGAGGATCCGGTCGTCGATCGCTTGATCGACATTTCGATCAAGCTCGAAGGCCTCTACCGTCACGCCTCGACGCATGCCGCCGGCATCGTCATCGGCGACCGGCCGCTTGATCAACTGGTCCCGCTCTATCGAGACCCGCGCTCGGACATGCCGGTCACCCAGTACAACATGAAATGGGTGGAAAGCACCGGCCTCATCAAGTTCGACTTCCTAGGCCTCAAGACGCTGACGGTGCTGAGGCGCGCCGTCGATCTCATCGAGCGCAAGGGCGTGAAGATCGATCTGTCGGCGTTGCCGCTCGACGATCCCAAGACCTACGAGCTGCTCACCCACGGCGAGACGGTCGGCGTGTTCCAGCTGGAAAGCATGGGCATGCGCAAGGCCATCTCCGACATCAAGCCGGACCGCTTCGAGGATATCATCGCTCTCGTCGCGCTCTACCGGCCCGGCCCGATGGCCAACATTCCCGTTTATGGCGCCCGCAAGTTCGGTCTTGACAAGAAGATCAAGGCGGAAATGGACAAGCAGCGGGTTCGCTTTGTCGATGGCGCCGTCGAACGCGGGATCGACAAGGCGCTCGCCGACACCATCTTCGACCTCCTGGCCAAGTTCGCCGATTACGGCTTCAACAAGAGCCACGCCGCCGCCTATGCCCTGGTCGCCTATCAGACCGCCTATCTCAAGGCCAACCACCCCGTTGAGTTCATGGCGGCGTCGATGACGCTCGAGTTGACCAACACCGACAAGCTCAACGACTTCCGGCGCGAGGCCATCCGCCTCGGCATCACCGTCGAACCGCCCTCGGTCAATCGATCCGACGTCGTGTTCGAGGTGGACGGCAAGCATATTCTCTACGCGCTCGCCGCCGTCAAAGGCGTCGGCCAGGCTGCGGTCGAACATATCGTCGAGCAGCGGGGCAACAAGCCGTTTCGCTCTATTTCCGATTTCGCCAGTCGCATCAATCCCAAGGCATTGAATAAGCGCATTCTGGAGGCGCTGACCTCGGCCGGCGCCTTCGACTGCCTGGAGGCGAACAGGAACCGGTTGTTCCTGGGGCTCGAAAACCTGATGGCGGCCGCCACTCACCGGCTCGAACAGCAGGAAAGCGGCCAGAACGAACTGTTTGGCGGAGGCGGCGAGCCGGAACCGGTTCGCCTGCCGACGGTGCCCAACTGGTTGCCTGAAGAAAAGCTGCAGCGCGAGCATGCGGCGATCGGCTTTTATCTGTCCGCCCATCCCCTTGATGCGTACGAGGCGCTGCTCGGCCGCCTCAGGGTGCAGACTTGGGCTCAATTCTCGGCCTCGGTGAAGCGAGGGGCCTCGGCCGGGCGGCTTGCTGGCACCATTGTCGCCAAGCAGGAGCGAAAGACACGCACCGGCAACAAGATGGGCATCATCGGTATTTCCGATCCTACCGGTCAGTATGAAGCAGTGATTTTTTCGGAGGGGCTTGCTCATTTCCGCAGTCTGCTCGAGCCGGGGCAGTCGGTCATCCTGCTCGTCAATGCCGAGGACAAGCCGGAAGGCATCTCCGTGCGCATCGACTCCGTGGAGCCTCTCGATCAGGCGGCCGGCAAGTTGCAGAACGCTCTCAGGATCTTCCTGCGCGGCGCCGAGCCGCTCTCCGCACTTCGGGATGTGCTGAAGCCGGGCGGGGAGGGCGACGTATCGCTGATCGTGCTCGGCGATCATGGACGGGGCGAGGTTGAGGTGAAACTGCCGGGTGGTTACCGGGTATCGCCACAGCTAGCCGGCGCGCTTCGGGCTGTTGATGGCGTTGTGGATGTCGAGCTGGCCTGAGTATCGCCGCGGGGTGCTGTTTTCCCGCTCAGCGGCTATCGAGATCCCGGCGCACGGCGGCGAAGACCGCGCGGAACATTTCCGGCGTCAGCACGCCGGTGCTCGTGTTGTAGCGTGAGCAATGGTAGCTGTCGTAGAGGCGGACACCGGGCAGGCAGTCGAGCGTATGCACGGCGCCGTGGGCGAACTTGTGGCGGACAAGCGGGACTTTCAGCGTCTTCAGCAACTGGTCGTGGGCGATCTTGCCAAGGGCGATGATGGCTGACAGCTGGGAGAAGCCGACCATTGTCGCGGCAAAGAAACGCCGGCACGTGTTGATCTCTTCGGTGGTCGGCTTGTTCTCTGGCGGCACACAACGCACCGAGTTGCTGATGGCGGCATCGACAAGTTCGAAACCGTCGTTCGGATCGGCGCGATAGACACCCTGCGCAAAGCCGAAGTCGGTCATGGTCTCATAGAGAAGATCGCCAGCGTAATCGCCGGTGAACGGTCTGCCGGTGCGGTTGGCGCCACGAAGACCGGGGGCGAGCCCGGCGATCAGCAAGCGCGCATCCGATGTTCCGAAGGTGGGAACCGGCGCATTGAACCAGTCAGGATGCGCGGCGCGCTGGACGTTGCGAAAGGCGATGAGGCGTGGGCATAAGCCGCAATCCCGGGCGGGCTCGACCGGCTGTCCCACATAGACGGCAAGTGTACCTGGATTCAACACGCAAATCTCCAGCGCCCGGCTCAGGAAGGCAGCGGATGCATGACTACCGTTCCGTGGCAGGCGCATGCCCCTTTGCAGATCGCGAGAGGGTCCAAAGCAAAGATCAAAGCGGGCCGCGATCATTCACAATCGCTCAACCCGCTTCAAGTCTCTGCTCATACGAACCGCGTCGAGGTCGCCGCCGCTCAGGCCTCGTCGGGCGCTCCGGGCCTATCCGCTGGGCGAGCAGGCCGTTCGTTCGGGTCGCGACTGACGCGCGCGGCAATATTGGCCAGATCAATGAAGTGATCGGCCTGCCGGCGCAATTCGTCGGCAACCATCGCCGAACTCCTTGGTCGGCTTGGTCACCACTTTGTAGCCATTGTAATCGAGCCAGTCGATCAATGGACGAATGGAGGAGTACTCCTGGTCTTCAGCGAGTGCAGTGTAATACAGCGCCCGCAAAAGGTAACCCTTGGCGCTGAATTCCTTTAGCAACCTACGGTAGTCAATATCAAACCCAAGAGCCTTGGCAGTCGCGTAAAGATTTGCACCATCGATGAAGAGGGCTATTTTTTCGCGTTCGTCAAACATTAGTTCTTTGCTTACCTCGCAACCGGCGGTCGTTAAAACGCTTCGTTTTGGTGAACTTATGATCACGCATTCGAAGAAATTTGCATCACATGAAAGCGGCACATATCATTTTTGCCCGCCAACATTTTGCTCATTAGTCCGCCTGTTAGCAAGTTTCGGCCGGACAACCAAGTTAAAACGCTTTCATATGTTGGATTCCCACGGAAAATAGCAGAAAAGGGC
>JAGSYV010000114.1 GCA_018262505.1 Pseudomonadota bacterium | reverse complement strand
TCATCAACGCTCCGCAAAAAGCCGCTGACGCATGGCTACAAAATGCCCAAAACAAACCTCAACCCAAACCCAAAATTTGAAGAGTCGTGTACGGTGATCCAGTCGGCGGGATTTTGCTCTAGGCTTTGATCGAAGGGCGGCGAATCGCGCCGCGCCGAACGCGAGCGGGAACGTGTCATGACGTCGGGGCGGCCGAGCATTGCCATTTATTTCGCAAGCCACGACGGGCAGACCCGCAAGATCGTCGATCGCCTCGTCGAGCACCTCGGCGCGCGCGGCGTCGGTGCGATAACAACCGACCTTTCCGCGGCCACATCGCCCGTCATCGATACCGGCGCCGACATCGTGCTGCTGGCCGCTGCCGTTCGTTACGGCTTCCACCTGCCCGCTGCGCGACGCTTCCTCGCCCGACTGCGGACGGAGGTGCCCGAAACACGCATCGCGGTTGTTTCGGTCAATCTGACAGCGCGCAAGCCCGGACGGCAGAGCGCCGAAGGCAACGTCTATCTGCGCAATTGGCTGAAACGAACGGGCCTTCGCCCCGCCCTCGCCGTCGCGGTGGCCGGCCGGCTCGACTATCCCGCCTACAGTTGGTTCGACCGGATGATGATCCGGGCCATCATGTCCATTTCGGGCGGCCCCACCAATCCGGCAACCACAGTTGAGTATACGGACTGGGCAGAGGTTGAGAATTTGTCGCAAAAGCTGGCGACGCTCGTCATGAATGGCGACGTTGGCAGCGTATTCAGGCGGTTACGAGCCGATCTCCTTGAGATCGTCAATCCGTTTCACAGGCTTGCCGGTCGCCTCCGCCTTCATGGCGGTGACCGCCGCGGCTGCCCTATGGATCGGCCTCAGCCTGACCGCCGTCGGCACCGTCAGCGAAAATCTGTCGGCCGCTCGCCAGTCGATCTATGACTCCGGCCTGTCCGTAAGGCCATTGCCGGCAACACTGGCACCGGCCAGAAGACCGACCAAATTCGACAAGCTGCCATCGATCGTCGAGCCGGCCACCAGCGCACTCTCAGCCAACGCCATTCTGTTATCCCGCCAGAACAAGGCGACCGCCGCTGTCGCCATGCGCCTTGCGGAAGTGGCCGCCGGGCTGAGGCAGCAGCAGTTCGAGGCGCGGTTCCGGTTGAACATCTCGCTGGCAAGCCGCGCTGGTCTGGCCGTCCGGCATGATCCGCTCGCCGCCCCAAATGCCGGGCCGCGGCCGCCGGTTGCGATGGTGGAAGCCCCGTTGCCCGTGCCACGCCCGGCCCTGCCGACCAAGCCTGTCGGAACGGTCTCAGAAGAACCCAAGGTCGCGGCCGTGGCGCCGCCTGTGGTCGCCATTGCTCCGCCGGTGGCTGCCGTTGCTCCGCGGGCATTGCCGGAAAAGCAGGAAAAACCGGCCGCCATTGTCGACGCCAAGCCAAAGCCCGAGGTCGCCATCGTCGAACCGTTCCGCCGGCCGGGTGTCGCAATCTATGACATCGCCGCCGGCGTCGTTCACATGCCCAACGGCGAGAAACTCGAGGCGCACTCCGGCCTCGGCGACATGATGGACGACGTGCGTTACATCCACGTCAAGATGCGTGGCCCGACCCCACCCGGAACCTACAAGCTCACCATGCGCGAGAGCCTGTTCCACGGTGTCGAAGCCATCCGTCTCACCCCTGTCGATGGCAAGAGGCCCTTCGGCCGCGACGGTCTGCTCGCCCATACCTACATGCTCCGCAGACCCGGTGAATCCAACGGCTGCGTTTCGTTCCGCGATTACGCGCGGTTCCTGGCCGCCTTCAAGCGAGGCGAGGTCAGGCAGATGGTCGTGGTGCCGCGCCTCGGCAACAAGAGCGAACCCAGGGTCGCCTCGCTGTTTTCCTGGTTCAAGAGCTGACGGAATCGGCCTGCCGGTGCGACAAACCACGCGGTTTCGGCAACCGATACCTAGATCCTGGTGCGCCCTATCGGACGCAAGGTGACAATCCAGTTCTTTGTTTGCGCATCGGATTTCCCGAAAACCGGATTCCACTTTTCGGTCCGATGCTCTAGGGCGCGAAAACCTGGATTGCGCCGGACCGCAGGCTGAAGATGGCCGGGGTCTCTGTGACGATCTCGCCATCGGCGTTGATCGGCATCGGCCGGCGTGTCCGGATCTCAAAGCGGGTTCCGCTCATCGTCCGCACCTCGTCCATGAGGCCCTGTCGCCCCTGCCGAAAGGCCAGCGCCATGAAAGGCAGCTTCCAGACGTCGCGAAATTCCAGGGAATACAGATCGAGGCGGTCATCGTTGATTTCAGCCGTCTCCTCCACAATCATACCGCCACCATAGTGCCGACCATTGCCGACGGCGATCTGCAGCGAGCGAACGGTGATTTCCTCGCCGTCGTCGGAGCGAATGATCGCGCCGAACCGGCGGGCTTCGATCAGAACCTTGGTGGCCGTCAGTGCGTAGGCGAGCCGCCCCCAGCGACGCTTCGTCTCCTGGCTCAACCGATCGGCGAGCTTGGCGCTCATGCCAAGACTGGCCACGTTGAAGAAGGGCTTGCCGTTGACATCGCCGACGTCGATCGCCCTGATCCGGCCGGCGGCGATGATCTGCGCCGCGCCGACCATGTCGAGCGGCAGGCCAAGCGTACGGGCGAGATCGTTGGCGGTGCCGCCGGGCAAGATGCCAAGGGGCAAGCCGCTCTCCATCAGCGCCGGTGCGGCGGCATTGAGGCTGCCATCGCCACCGGCGATCACCACAAGATCGACCCTGTCGCCGTATCGGCCAATAGCAGCGGCGAGCGACTCGTCCTCGCGCCAAGCCGGCCGTAGCACGTCGATGCCGGCTTTGTGCAGTTCGGCGACGGCGGCATCGACCCCGGCGCCTGCCGAACGACTGTGTGGGTTGGCAAGAATGAGAGCGCGTCGATCCATTTGATCTCAGACGAAAAAGCTGCCGAGATAGGCAGCGATATGGGCGCCAGCAAAGACCAGTACACCCGTCCAGATAAAGGTTGCCAGCGACAGCACAAGCCCGACCATCAGAGCAAGACCATCGCGAGCGGCCAGCGACAGGCCGATTACCAGCAAGCTGGCCACCGGCCCGACGTTGCCAAATGGGATCGACAACGCCAGCACCACGGCCAATAACAAAACGGGAACACCCACCAGCACGTGGCTCGATCGACCGGTGAGCGATTTCCACCGTCCCTCGCGCACGATCGCTTCGAGGCGCTTCACCCAGGGCAGCGCTCGCATGATGACGGCCTTCACCCCATCTGTCGTCACATGGCGGTCAGCGAGAAAACGCGGCAAGGCGAGGCACGGTCACCCATTCGCAAAAAACACATGGCCGTTTTCGAATGAGACTTTCGGAGCGTTTTCCAAGAAATCTTGCGAAATCGGCAGGGCTAAAACGCTTCTAGTTATTTCCCCGAGCTTTCTTGACTGCCCGGTAAAGATAATAGCGGGGGTTCCTGGGCAAAGACCCACTTTCCCCCGGCATCAGGCTGGCGGACAAGCAAGAAACAAATTTCTGGGGGCTGGATTGAACCTCGCGAGAAAGAAAAGCATCGCCGAGATGATGGCGCAGGCGGGCGGCAAGACTCTGCCGCGCACGCTTGGCGCCTTCGACCTATTCATGATGGGTATCGGCGTGATCATTGGCACCGGGATCTTCGTGATGACCGGCGTCGCTGCTGCGAAATTCGCAGGTCCGGGCATTATGTTGTCCTTCGCCATTGCGGCAGTGGCCTGCGCTTTCATTTGTCTGACCTACTCGGAGCTCGCCGCCGCGCTTCCCGCCGCCGGCAGCTCTTATGCCTATAGCTACACCGCCGCCGGTGAGTTCGTCGCTTGGCTGGTCGGCTGGAACCTGATCCTGGAGTACACAGTGGGCGCCTCAGCGGTTGCCGCTGGCTGGTCGGCCTATTTCACCGGCATCCTAAAGTCCGGAGGCATCGAATTGCCGCACGCGTTGACCGCCGTGCCGCACGATGGCGGCATCGTCAACTTGCCGGCCGTGCTGATCATCGCCTTCTTGACGCTGCTGCTGGTACTCGGCGTCCGAGAGAGCATGCGCCTGTCGCGCATTCTCGTCTTCATCAAGCTCGGCGCAATCTTCCTGTTCCTTCTGCTGGCGACGCCTCAGGTCAATCCCCAGAACTGGGTGCCGTTCCTCCCGTTTGGCATGGACGGAGTCAAGACTGCCGCCGGCATCATTTTCCTTGCCTACATCGGATTCGACTCGCTGGCGACGGCGGCCGAGGAGACGAAGAACCCGCAGCGCAATATGCCGATCGGCATCATCAGCTCACTTGTCGCCTGCACGGTACTCTACATGGCCGTCTCCGCCGTGCTGACCGGCGTGGCGCCCTATACCGAGCTCAACAATGCCGAGCCGGTGACCTACGCGCTGCGCAAGATCGGCTACAACTTCGGCTCGGCCATCGTCGGTGTCGGTGCCATCGCCGGCCTGACCACGGTCTGCCTGGTGCTGATCTACGCCCAGACGCGCGCCTTCTTCGCCATGGCCCGCGACGGTCTGATCCCTGAAGGGCTCTGCAAGGTGCATCCCAAATTCGGCACACCGCACATTGCCACCATATTGGTGGGAACGATGATCGCGCTGATCTCAGGCTTCACGCCCATCGGTCTTGTCGCGGAAATGTGCAGCATCGGAACGCTGTTCGCCTTCATCGTCACCTCGGCCTGCGTGTTGATCCTGCGCAAGACCCATCCGGACCTCAAGCGGCCGTTCCGCTGTCCGGCCGCCTGGGTAGTCGCGCCGCTCGCCATCATCAGCAGCCTTTTCATTATGTATTATCTGCCGGGTGCCACCTGGATCCGCTTCGTCGTGTGGAGTGTCCTCGGCGCGGTGATCTACCTCGCCTATGGTGCCCGCCACAGCAAGCTGGCGGCAGCCGACGCCGTCGCCGGTCTTCGCTCGCGCGATTGTCATCGGCGGCGGCGGATTCATCCCTTGATGCGACTGCGAAGCGACGGCACATAGGAGGAGCACCGGACGGAGATCCCCATGCCGCCGCTTTCCATTCTCGAGCTTGCCCGCGTTACCGAAGATACCGATCCGAAGGGCGCGCTCGACAATGCTCGTGACCTTGCTCGTCACGCCGAAAGCCTCGGCTACCGACGTATCTGGGTCGCCGAACATCACAACATGCGCGGCATCGCCAGTGCCGCCACGTCGATCGTGATCGCTCACATCGCCGGAGGCACCTCAACCATCCGCGTCGGCGCCGGCGGCATCATGCTGCCCAACCACGCCCCTTACATCATCGCCGAACAATTCGGCACGCTCGCCCGTCTCTATGGCGACCGCATCGACCTCGGCCTCGGCCGGGCGCCCGGCACCGACCAACTGACGCTGCGCGCCATCCGGCGGCCACCGGAGGCGGCGGACCATTTCCCCGAGGACGTCATAGAGTTGCAGGCCTATTTCGAGCCGGCGACGGAAGGCCAGCGGCTCGAGGCCGTACCCGCCGCCGGCACGCGCGTGCCGCTCTGGATTCTCGGCTCCAGCCATTTCGGCGCCTTGCTGGCGGCCGAGCTCGGCCTGCCCTATGCCTTCGCCTCGCACTTTGCGCCGGATCTCTTGTTGCCGGCGCTCGATATCTATCGCAGCCGCTTCAAGCCATCGGCGACGTTGGAGCGCCCCTACGCCATGGTCGGCGCCAATATCATTGCCGCCGACACCGACGCGGAGGCGCGTCGGCTGTTCACCACGCAACAGATGTCGTTCGCAGGCATCCGGCGCGGTGCGCGCGGCCTGTCGAAGCCGCCGATCGACGACATCGATAGCTTCTGGACGCCGGAGGAAAAAGCCGACGTCGGACGCATGCTATCCCGCTCCATCGTCGGATCGCCGGAGACGGTGCGGCGCGGCCTCCACGATCTCGTCGGCGAGACCGGCGCCGATGAGATCATGCTGGTGTCCGACGTCTACGATCACGCGAAGCGACTGAAGTCGATCGCGCTGATCGCCGAGGCCGCGGGCATGACAGCCGACGCGACCCTGGCGATCCTCTAGGTGTCGGCTGGCGCCTTTCTCAGCTGAATCCGGCCACGGCATGTGGCACGTAGGGACCTTCGAGCTTGGCGATCTCCTCGGCCGTCAGGTGAACATCGAGGGCGGCCACGGCGTCGGCGATCTGACCTGGCTTCGACGCGCCGACGATGGGCGCCGATATCTCGGCCTTCTGAAGCACCCAAGCGAGTGCCACTTGCGCGCGCGGCAGTCCCCGCGCCGCGGCGATCGCAGCCACCGCCTCCACAACTTGCCGGTCTGATTCCTCGGTTCCGTTGTAGAGCGTCTTGCCAAAAGCATCGAGCTCCTGGCGGCGGGAGACGCTGTCCCAGTCGCGCGTCAGACGACCGCGCGCCAGAGGACTCCACGGGATGACACCGATGCCCTCATCACGGCAGAGCGGCAGCATCTCGCGCTCCTCTTCGCGATAAAGCAGGTTCAAGTGGTTCTGCATGGTGACGAAGCGCGTCCAGCCATTGTTCTCGGCGACATGCAGCGCCTTGGCGAACTGCCAGGCGAACATCGAGGACGCGCCGATGTAGCGGGCCTTGCCGGCTTTCACCACGTCGTGGAGCGCTTCCATGGTCTCTTCGATCGGCGTACCATAATCCCAACGATGGATCTGGTAGAGATCGACATAGTCGGTGCCGAGCCGACGCAGGCTGGCGTCGATGCCGGCGAAGATCGCCTTGCGCGAGAGACCGGAAGAGTTCGGCACTTTCTTCGCGTCGCTGAAGGCCAGCGGGAAATAGATCTTGGTCGCCAGCACGATCTCGTCGCGGCGAGCAAAATCCTTGAGCGCCCGACCGACGATCTCTTCCGACGTCCCATCGGAATAGCTGTTCGCCGTGTCGAAGAAGTTGATGCCCGCTTCGATTGCCTGTCTGATCAGCGGCCGACTCTGTTCTTCCGGCAACGTCCAGGGATGGGCGCCACGCTCCGGCACGCCATAGGTCATGCAGCCGAGACAGATGCGCGAGATATCGAGGCCGGTATGGCCGAGCTTGGTGTAGTCCATGGGAATCCCCTCGATCCATGCGATTTTGCCCAGAGCCTAGCAGGTTCGGCAGGCGGCGGAAAAGCATCGGCCAACAGGCCAGCATTGCGCCTGCGGCTCATCGGCGGCAGAGACCGGAGCCATCGGTAATGCCGATTTGTCGGCCGGCTCGCGTCGCGATAAAACGGACCGCTCAGATCGTTCGAGGGCGCCATGCAAAGCTTCACCTACTGGAACACCACCCGCATCCATTTCGGCAAGGGGCAGATCGCCCGCATCTCCGAGGAAGTGCCGGCCGACGCCCGCGTTCTCGTCACCTACGGTGGTGGCTCCGTGCTGAAGAACGGCGTCATGGATCAGGTGCGAGCGGCGCTTGCTGGCCGCACGGTGATCGAGTTCGGCGGCATCGAGGCCAATCCGCGTTTCGAGACGCTGGTAAAGGTGACCGAACTGGCGCGTGCCGAGAAGGTCGACTTCCTGCTTGCCGTCGGCGGCGGGTCGGTGGCCGATGGTACCAAGTTCGTCGCCGCCGCCGCGCTGTTCGAGGGCGATCCGTGGGACATTCTCGTCGAGCGTGGCACCAACGTCCGGGCTGCCTTGCCGGTCGGCTGCGTCATGACGCTGCCGGCCACCGGTTCGGAGATGAACCGCAACGCCGTCATCACCCGCGCCAGCACGCAGGACAAGCTGCCGATGAACTCGGTGCACGTGATGCCGCGCTTCTCGGTGCTCGATCCGGAGACCACCTTCTCGCTGCCGCCGCGCCAGACCGCCAACGGCGTGGTCGACAGCTTCATACATGTGCTGGAGCAATACCTGACCTATCCCGTGGACGCCAAGGTCCAGGACCGCTTCGCCGAGGGTCTTCTGCTGACGGTCCTCGAAGATGGGCCAAAGGCACTTCGCGAGCCGACCAATTACGCGGCGCGCGCCAATCTGATGTGGGCGGCAACCATGGCGCTCAACGACCTCTTGTCGCGCGGCGTGCCGGGTGATTGGGCGACCCACCGCATCGGCCACGAGCTGACCGGCCTCTACGGGCTCGACCACGCGGCGACACTGGCCGTCGTGCTGCCCTCGCTGCTCAAGGTGAAGCGGGCGCAGAAGCGCGAGAAGCTGCTGCAATACGCCGAGCGGGTGTTCGGCATCACGACGGGCAGTGAGGACGAGCGTATTGATGCCGCCATCAAGCGGACGCGGGCCTTTTTCGAGGCGATGGGCGTCAAGACCAAGCTGTCCGACTATGGCCTCGGCGCGGATATCATCCCTGAAGTGGCCGGGAAGCTACGCGCGCATTGGCAGGTGCCGCTCGGCGAACATCGCGACGTCACGCCCGAGGTAGCGTCGAAGATCCTGGAACTGGCACTCTGACGGGCGCATTCCTGGTGGAATAATCGAGCCACAAACCGGCTCGGATGAAAAGGGCGGCCGCCGCGCCGCCCTTCCCTCCCCCGATTATTGCAGCGGGCCGATCACCTCGACATGGCCGGCATCGGTGCGAGCTTGCCGTTCCGGCCGGTACATGTCCTCGAGCGTCGCGGCCGGCAGATTGAAGCTGCCGGGAGCGACGGCGCGAGCCATGTAGGCGAACTGGAACTCGCTCGTATCCTTCAGGTCAAAAGCCACGGTGAAGCGGTCGGTCTGATATTCGGTGTGAGCCGCGTTGTCGAGCGGCGCCAGCCAGTCGAGCGCCGCCACGTCGCCGGCCCGGACCAGCGACGGGTTGTCGATGGCAAAGCCTGCCGGCAGCGGATCGTTCAGCACGAGGCGCGCCCAACCGGACTGTGTCGTGGTGACGGAGAGAACCACCACCATGCGATCACCGAGCTTGACCGCCGACGGGTCGATCTCCTTGCCGTCGAGGTCATAGTAGGTGCGCGTCAGTGCGTAGCCATTGCCGCCAGCTGGCTCCGGCGTCTGCGGGATGCCAGTTACTGTCACCCGAGCGTCGACCGCCGTCTTGCCGACGTTCTTCACGACAGGCTCCTTGGCGACATCGCCGGGCTGGTATTTTGCCGTGAAGACGCCGTCATGCGGCGTGCCCCCCACATCGAGTTCGGGCTTCAGGCCGTCCTTCAGCATGGCGTGGGCGGCGAGCAGCATCCAGGCCTGCTCCTGGGTGGAGGTATAGCTGCTTGCCTTGTAGAGCTTGCCCACCTCGCGGTTAAGGCCCTGATAATCGAAGGTCGTCAACTTCGATTCCGAGGCGAGTGCCAGGATGGCGGCACCGTCGCGGAGGTCGGAGCCGTAGTCGGCACGCCAGACGCGCCCGCTATCCTTGCCCTCTTCAAGCAGGTCGAGGGACGAACGGAACACGCCGGTGGCCTTCTGGCTGTCGCCGTAGAGAGCCAATGCCGCCCCGAGCTGGGCGCGGGCGAGCGGTGTCCCGAAGGCGTCCAGCTTGGTTTCCGCGAAGAAGCGCAGGTCGCCGATCGACGCGCGACCATTGCGCGCCAAGACGTAGAGCCCATAGGCAACGTCCTCGCCTCCATCGGTGAAGTCGGAGGCGTAGGCGACGCGGTTCTTGAGGTTGGTCACCGCCATGTCGTAGGCAACCGGCGGCACCGTATAGCCCTTCTCCTTGGCGCGGGTCAGGAAGTCGGTGACGTAGGCATTGAGCCACAGATCTTCCGATCCGGGTCCCCAAAGACCGAAGGAACCATCCGAGCCCTGGTTGACCAGAAGCGCGTCGATTGCCTTCTGAACCCGCTCATGGACCGGCGCTTCGCCGGCAAGGCCAGCCGCCAGGATGACATCGTCGAGATAGACGAGCGGCAGCGCCCGGCTGGTGAGCTGTTCCGAGCAACCATAGGGGTATTTGTCGAGCGCATGCACGAGGCCCGGCAGGTCGATGCCCGCTACCGTACCGACCGTCAGCGTGGCGACCCCGGTCGCCGGCTTGAGGCCGGCAAACAGATCGGCGGTGAGTTTCAATTCGCCGCTTGCCGGCTTCAGCGAAAAGTCGCTGACGCGGGTGACGGCCGGCTCGTTGTCGCGCACACCGAGCGTTAGCGTCTTGGTCAGTACGCTGCCGTCGGGCGACTTCAGCGCCGCGGTGATGGTCTCGTCGCCGACGGCTTTGCCGGTGATCGGGATCAGCACGCGCGCCTTGCCCTTCTCAGTGAGGGAAACAGTCGCCCTCGAGAGCTTCTCGTCGAGGTCGACAAGGTTGCCCGCCGCCGTCACCTCCAGCGCGAAGTTGCCCGTAGGGCCTTCGATGTGGGTGAAGTCGAGCGCGAGACGCGAGCGATCACCCGGGGCCAGGAAGTTCGGCAGCGAGGCCTGGATCACCACCGGGTCGCGCACCAGCACGTCGCGCGACGCATGACCGACACCAGTCTTCGACCAGGCGACCGCCATGACCTTCACCGTGCCGTTGAAGTCGGGTACCTTGAAGGATGCATGGGCAAGGCCATCGGCACCGACCTTGGTCACGCCCTGGAAGAAGGCGACCAGTCGTTCGGTGGGCGGCGGCCCCATCAACTTGGAAATACCGCCGCCGTCGCCGCCGGTGCGAACCTCGCCAAGCGCGCCGAGCGTGGTGTCGATCAACTGGCCATAGATGTCGCGGAACTCGATGCCGAGCTGGCGTTGGGCGAAATACCAGTCCTCCGGCGCCGGCACCTTGAACTCCGTCAGGTTGAGAATGCCGACGTCGACGGCGGCAACGGTGACATAGGCGTCCTCGCCGGCCTTTCCGCCGTCGACCTTGACGGCGACATTGAGGTCGGTCTGCGGCCGCATGTCCATCGGCGCATCGATGGCGACCTTCAACAGCCGCTCGCCAGGATCGACCCCCGCCCAGGCGACGCCGAGGGCGCGCGACGGCATTCGCTTTTCGGCGAGATCGAGCGGCCTCAGCAGCGATGCCGTCACATAGGCACCCGGGCCCCAGTCAGCGGTGACCGGCAGTTCGATGGTCGAGCCGCCGGCGGGCACTTCCACCGTCCTCATGGCGATCAGGCGGTCGTCGACCACCGACACCACGGCGAGACCGGCGAAGCGCGGTTCGATGTGCGCCTTGACCGTATCGCCGATGCTGTAGCGCGGCTTGTCGAGCGTGATCTTCAGGAGATCGGGTGTCTCCTCGGATTTGACGGCCACATACCAGCCGGCTTCGAAGCTGGTCGACACCGGGATGACCGCGCTGTCGGCGCTGGTCACGGAGAGCTGATATTCGCCCCACTCGACACGCGCCTCGATGCGCGCCGGCTTGCCGGGGTCGACGTCGAGCTTGCCGTCGGCGACACGCGTGGTCGACTTGATGGCGTGATAGTCCCAGGAGCCGTCGCTCTGGTACCATTGGTAGTTCGTCTGAACGCGCGACAGCGTCCAGGACAGTCCCTTGGCGCCGACCTTGGCATAGTCAGCGTCGAGCACAGCGACGTCGAAGGCCGCATTGCCGCCCTCCTCCACCGCGCCATCGAACAGCGGCTTGACGCCAATGCGTTCATGACCGGTGGAAACCGGCAGCGTCATGCGACGCTCGACCGGCCGACCGTTGGTGTCGAGCACCCGGATATGCACGGCAGCCTGCAGCGGCCGGGTCGTGTCGGCGACCTCGGGCGTCACCAGCGTGACGGTGGCGTCCCCCTTCTCGTCGGTGCCATCGGACTGGACGTCCTGGACGGCCGAGGTGAAGTCGTCGTCGGTGAGGCCGAAGCGATAACCAGGCGCCGAGGGAATGTCGGCCGCCGGCGTCACATAGACCTCGCCCTCAATGGCAAGGCCCGCGGCCGGAGCGCCGTAGAGCCAGTCGGCATGCAGGCTCGCCTCGACCGTGTCACCGGCATGCAGCAGCGTGGTGTCGGTTTTCACCGCGAAGTCGATGCGTTCGGGCTGGAAGTCCTCGACCTTGAAGGTCACTTCCTGCAGCGCGCTGGCCTTGGGGTCGGTATAGGCAGCAGCGCGCCAGGTGCCGCGCTGCGCCTCGCCGGGCAGATCGAAGGAGAGATCACGTCCGCCAGCAGCCGCCGCCTTGGGATCGCGGGCGAGCACGGTGAGATTTACCGTCTCACCGGGGCGATAGACGCCACGTTCGGTGGTCATGAACACGTCGACCGGCTTGGGCGGATCGCGCCCCTCGACGCCACGATCGGTCAGGTCGAAAGCGGCCTTCTGCAGGTTGAGGAAAGCGAAATCGCCGTCCTTGGTTGCCAGGAGAAGCTGTGGCGCTGAGCCGCCGGTGCCCTTGATGAGGCCGGCATCGAAGCGCGCATAGCCCTGATCGTCCGTCTTGGCCGATCCGAGCACGTCGTTGTCGGCGGCGATCAGCTTCAATTCGACGCCGGCGACCGCCTTGGCATCGCTCAACGCATGAATCACCACATGCAGGCCGTCGTTGCCGGTCATGGTGGCGAGGCCGAGATCGGAGACGACGAACCACTGCGTGGCATCGGCCGACCACTCGTCCTTCTTGTTGACGTCGCGGGCCACCAGCGCATAGACGCCGGGCTCCAGCGTCTTCACCAGTTCACTGACCGGAACGGCGGTGGTCACCTCGCGATTGGTGTCGCGCTTGATGGCAATCTTGCCCGACCAGACCTCGCGTCCCTCGCGGTCGGCGACGGCATCGGCACTCCACTTGTCGAGCTGACTCAGGAAGCGATCTTCGCCGACGGCGTTGACGAGATTGCGGTCGCCAATCTTCAGGACGCGGGCGTCGAGCGTGTCGACGTTGACCGACACCACGGGAATGGTGGAATTGGGCGTCTTCGGCAGCACGTAGGCCTTGCCGACGAAGCGCACCGACGGATCGCGATCGCGAACGTAGATGTCGAGTTCGGCGGTCTTGTTCAGCGCCTCCTCGCCATCTTTGGCGGGCAGGCCCTTGCGGACGGTCACGTGGTAGCGGTTGCCGTATTCGACGCCAGCGGCGCAGATCTGGTTGTCTTCGGCCTCGATCTCAAGCTTGTCACCACCCTCGACGGCGAAATAACCGGTAATCGACGGGTCATTGCGGGCGATCGGATCGGAGAAGGTGACGCAGATGCGCGGCGTCGACGATTGCGTGTCCACCGAATTGTCGGTGACGCGGAAGCCGTGCTGGGCGATCCAGTCATTGAAGGCCGAGCGCCAATCGGCGTCGTCTTGCAGTGCGAGGCGACGACGCAGGGTCTTGATGCCGAGGTTCCAATCCTCGCGGGTCACGAAGGAGTTGGCGAGTGAATTGAGAGCGGCAACCTGCTGGTCGACATCGGCCGCGCGGAGATAAGCGTTGATGGCGGCGGACGTCGATTCCTGAACATAGGTGTCGTGCTTCTCGTTGTCGCTCGGCACCAGAATCGCCTCGTCGGAATAGCGCCACCAGAGGTCGTTGCGCTCCGGGTCGAGGCGAATGGCCTTGCGAAGGTCTTCGGCGGCCTTGAGATGATCGCCGGCATCGATCGCCTTGTCGCTGCTGGCGAGCAGCTTGTCGAGCTTGCCCTCCGCCGGCTCGTCGGCAATCGCGCCTTCGAGCTTGCGGGCCTCATCGATGAAGCTCTGGCCAACAAAGCTCAGTTCATCGCGCCGAGTATCCATGGTGGAAGGATCAGCCACTTCAGAGGCAACAATCCGGCCGGCCACCGCGCCTGCGAACGTGCGGAGATCGCCGACCGTGGCCTTCTTGAAGCACCACTTGGCCTTGGTGTTGTAGGTGAAGGCGACACAACGGCTATCGCCGATGCAGGCCGCCTCGCAGTCGCTGAGTTCGACGCCCTTCAGCGTATCGATATCCTCGCCGAAATAATCGGCGCCTTCGGTGATGACCGCCCGACGTTCGGCTGCATTGCCCGGCGTGGTGAGGGCGAGTCCCGCCGCCGAAAGACATACGAGCGCGAAAAGTCGCGCAAAACGCCGAACGGACACCATGGTTATCCCCCTCGGAACCGGCAGTCGGCCGGACAATGACATCAATCAAAGGCAACTGGATGAAAACACCTATTCCAGCAATAACCGGAGCAGAGGCAGCCGGCAACTCGGCCAAAGGCGATGTTCGCTACTGGAAACGTCAGGGGCGAGCCTTGGTAGGGTCGGCGGCGTCGATTACGCGAATACCGACGCGTGGAGCACCCTGCCACCAGTCCAGGTCGACGTGACCGGCGATGTGGATCGAGCCCCCCCGGCTCGCGGCCAGAAAGTCGCCGAGCGGCTGGCCCGCGGCGCGGAAGGCCATGGCCTTGACGCGGGTGCCGGCCGAGGACGCGAGCGTCAGGCGAAGGTGGTTGCGCCCGACGGCGTCGAGGTAAAGTACCCTGTGGGCCGGGAACACGAACAGCGGCTCGGGCTGCGCCGAACCGAACGGACCAACCCGTCCGATCGCTTCGATGAGGTCGGGTGTCGCACCGTCGGCCGTCAGTGCCGCATCGATTTCCAGCGCTTCGGCGGCGCGGGCCCGGCCGCCATGGCGTGTCCGCCGCCCTTGGTGATCAAGCCGCGCTCAAGGGCGAGGCGCACGACTGAGCCGAGGTCGACGCCGGCAATCGAGCGGCCGGAGCCCACGGCCCCACCGTCCGCATCCAGGGCGATGGCGAAGGTCGGGCAGCGATAGCGCTCCTTGAGGCGGGCGGCGACGAGACCGACGATGCCGGGATGCCAGTCGGCCGACGCCTCGACGATCACCGGCGGCGCAACGCCGCCGAGCCTGGCCATGACCATCAGCTCGGCCGCATCGAGCGCTTCCGCCTCCAGCGTCTGTCGCTCGCGATTGAGCCGGTCGAGTTCCACGGCGATGCGGCCGGCCGCGACATGATCGTCCGAGGTCAGCAGGCGCGCGCCGAGGCCACTGTCGCCAATGCGGCCACCGGCGTTGATGCGCGGTCCCAGCATGAAGGCGAGATTGTAGGGCGTCGGCGGCCCGGCGAGCTTGACCACATCGGCGAGCGCCGCGAGACCGCGATTGCCGCGCGCCCGCAATACGGATAGGCCCTTCACCACGAAAGCGCGGTTGAGCCCGATGAGCGGCACCACGTCGCAAATGGTACCGAGCGCCACCAGATCGAGCAGCGCCAACAGATCGGGTGGCGGCGTTCCCTGCCGATCGAACCAGCCGCGCCGCCGCAGTTCGCGGTTGACGGCAACCAGCGTCACGAAGGAGACGCCGACGGCGGCAAGATGGCCGTGGCCGGAGAGATCGTCCTGCCGGTTGGGATTGACCAGTGCCAGAGTTGGCGGCAGCTCGACGCCGGCCTGGTGGTGATCGAGGGTGACCACGTCGACACCGCGCCGCCGCGCCTCTTCGAAGGCCTCGAAGCTGGACGTACCACAGTCGAGTGTTACCAGCAGCGTGGCGCCGGTGTCGGCCAACTCGCCAACGGCGCGTGGATTGGGGCCATAGCCGTCGACGATGCGGTCGGGAATATAGACGGCGGGATCGAGCCCCTGCCCCCGTAAGTAGCGAACGAACACCGCCACCGACGTGGCGCCGTCGACGTCATAGTCGCCAAAGACGGCGATCTTTTCACCCCGTTCGATGGCGTCGGCAATGCGGCTGGCGGCCGCGTCCATGTCGGTGAACAGCGACGGATCTGGCAGCAGAGTCCGGATCTGCGGGTTGAGATAGGTCTCGGCCGCCTCGGCCGGCACGTCGCGAGCGGCGAGCAGTCGCGA
>JAGSYV010000113.1 GCA_018262505.1 Pseudomonadota bacterium | reverse complement strand
GTTCTGGGTTGGCTCGCGCGACCACAGCGTCCATGAGCTGGATCCCGTGCCGCTGGCTCTTGGGCCCGACGATTGCTGCTGGCGTGCCAATGTCGTGCGTGCGCTCGATCGCGAGGGGCGGCGTTTCCGCGTCGCCTATATTTCCAGCGCGGCTCTGGCGCTGTCGGGCGCCGTGCTGGCTGGTCTTGCCGTGTCGGTGCTGCCCGAAAGCGCGCTCAAGGCCAACATGCGCATTCTCGGCCTGCGCGAAGGCTTCCCGGAACTTGCGCCAGCCGAGATCGGCCTCCTGCGCGCCGAACACGCCAAAAGCCCGATCCACGACGCGCTGGCCAAGCACATCGTTACCTCGCTCGGCAACCTCGGCGCCGGCGAGCAGGCGATGAGTCTCGCCGCCGAGTAATCGGGAGGCGGGAAAGTCGGATTATCGCGCCACCACCGCTGCTGCCGCGCCGGCCATCATGGTGCCGGCGGTGCGGTTGAGGCGTTGCATCGCCTTGGGGCTGCGGAAAAACTCGCGCGCGCCGGCGGCGGCCGCTGCGTAGACCACGCCGACGGCACTGAGCGTCACGATCGAGATGCCGATCAGCTCGAAATAGCCGGTCAGCGTAATCGACTCGATCGGCATCAAGGACGGCAACAGCGCCATATAGAAGACGATGGTCTTCGGGTTGCCGAGCGTCAGCGTGAAGCCGCCCAGCACCGTCCGCCATGGATTCTCGCGGCGGACCTTCGCGGCCATCTCTGCCGGGTTGGCATGCGAGGTCCAGAGCCTATAGGCCAGATAAAGAAGATAGGCCGCGCCGATGTAGCGGACCACCAAAAAGGCGAGATTGAACTCTTGCGCCAGTGAGGCGAGGCCGAAGATGGCCAGAGTCAGGTAGAAAAGATCGCCAAAGAGAATGCCGACGATGAAGGTCATGCCCGCCCGGAAGCCGCCACCGAGCGCTCGCGCCACCACGGCGGTCATGCCGGGTCCGGGGGAGGCGGCAGCAACGGCGAGGGCGCAGGTATAGAAGACGAGCGTCAGGATCGGCATCGGTTTATCCCACCACCAGAATATGCAGGCTGCGCGGACCGTGAGCGCCGAGCAGCAGCGTTTCCTCGATATCGGCCGATCGCGACGGACCAGTCACCAGATTGACCGTGCGCGGCATCACCCCGGCACCGAAGCGCTCGCGAAGATTGGCCCATACCGTCTCATAGTCGCCTTTGATCGTCGAGGCGTCGACCACCACGATGTGGTGATCGGGCAGGAAGTTGAGCGTTGTGGGATTGTTGACGCCGGACGTCAGTACCACGGTACCTGTTTCGGCGACGCCGGCATCGGCATGGCTGAGGCCGGCGAGATCCCGGCCGACGCTGGGACCGATGGTCACGGCCAGTTGCGCTTCCCGTTCCCATGGCAAGCTCGCAAGGCGAGGATCCTCGCCGCGCCGGATGGCCTGCGGCAGATTGCGGTCCCGCAGATACTCGGCGACGGCGGCGGGAACCTCGTCACGGCTATCGAGGCGGGCGACAGTGGCGAAAATCTCGCAGGCTTTGCGAACGAACAGCTCGACTCTTTCGGCGTCCGGCAGTTGTCCGCGCGCCGGCACGACATTCACGGGTGTCTCGGTGAGACGATGATGGACGGCGGCGAGGCGGGTAGCGTCGGTGCCCGACACGCCGAGCGACCGACGAATGCGTCCGAGGATGGCGTCACGGCTCGACATCATTTCCTCCCCCGCTTGGCCCATTCGGTGCGGAACGTGCCGCCCTCCGGCGCCGGCAGATCGCGCCAGCGCGTCCAGCCATCGGCCAAAGGCACTTGGCTGAGAGCCCCGTTCTTGCCGGCAAGGCGCGCGAGGCCCCAGGCGGCAAGCCGCGTCGCCGCGCCATAGAGATGTGGCCGAGCGGCGAAGAAACGCCAGACAGCAAGGCCGAAGCGAGCCTTCTTCGGCGTCAGGTGCCGTTCGAACTCTTTCTCTCGCCAGTGCCGCAGCATCTTTGGCAGTGGGATGCGCATCGGACAGACGCTCTCGCAGCGGCCGCACAGTGTCGAGGCGTTGGCAAGATGCGCCGCCTTCTCGAGTCCCTGGAGCGATGGCGTCAGCACCGAACCCATCGGTCCCGGATAGACCGATCCGTAGGCGTGGCCGCCGATCGATCGGTAGACCGGACAGTGGTTGATGCAGGCGCCGCAGCGGATACAGCGCAGCATGTCCTCGAATTCGCTGCCGAGCATGGCCGAACGGCCATTGTCGAGCAGCACCACATGGAAGGCTTCGGGACCATCGGGATCGCCGGCCCGCCGGGGGCCGGTGGAGAAGGTCGTGTAGACGCTCATTTCCTGACCGGTGGCCGAGCGGGCCAGAAGGCGCATGATGGTGGCGACGTCTTCGAGGGTCGGCACCACCTTCTCGATCGATGCGAGCACGATGTGCGTCTTCGGCAGGATCTGGGTGAGGTCGCCGTTGCCTTCGTTGGTAACGATCACCGTCGATCCCGTTTCGGCGACCAGGAAGTTGGCGCCGGTGATGCCGACATCGGCTGACAGGAAGCGCTCACGCAATACGCCGCGCGCCTCGGCAAGCAGCGATGTCGGCTCATCAAGGTTGCGCTTGGGGTCGAGGTCGGTGTGCACGCGACGGAAGTCGGCGGCGACTTGCTCCTTGTTCACGTGCACGGCCGGGGCAATGATGTGGCTCGGCGTCTCGCCGCGGAGCTGGATGATATACTCGCCGAGGTCGGTCTCCACCGGCGTGATGCCATTCGCTCCGAGGAAGGCGTTGAGGCCCACCTCCTCGGTGATCATGGACTTGCCCTTGGTCACCCGGCGGGCGCCGGCCGCCTGGCATATGTCGAGGACGATGCGACTGGCCTCGGCGGCGTCCGCCGCCCAGTGAACAAAGCCGCCGGCCTCCACCACCTTCTTCTCGAAGGCCTCGAGGTAAAGGTCGAGATGTTTCAGGGTGTGCGCTTTGATGTCGCGCCCAGCATCACGGAGCGCGTCGAATTCCGGCAGGGCATCGACCGCCCGCCGACGGCCGCCGACGAGCGTCTCCTCGATATGGGCGATGGCTTTGAGGAGTGGCGGGTTGGCGAGCGCCGCATGGGCGTTTTTCGGAAAGGACGCAGAGGTGAGGCCAAGGCTCATTTTCGGGTCCCCCCAATGGCCGGCCCGGAGGTCATGCCGGCGAGCACTTCGGCAACATGGCGAACCTCGACCCTCGATCCCTCGCGCTTCAGCTTGCCGGCGATGTTGAGGAGGCAGCCCAAATCGCCCGACAGCAACAGATCGGCGCCCGTCACCTTGATGTCGGCGGCCTTGCGATCGACAATGGCATTGGAAATCTCATCGTACTTGACGCAGAAAGCCCCGCCGAAGCCGCAGCAGGCTTCCGGATCGCTCATCTCACGAACGGCAAGACCCTCGACGGACGATAGCAGCCGGCGCGGCTGTGCCTTGAGGCCGAGTTCCCGAAGGCCGGAGCAGGAATCATGGTAGGTCGCCGTTCCTTCCCAGGTAACCGGCAGCGGGGCGACGCCAAGCACGTCGACCAGGAAGGACGTGAGTTCGTGCGTCTTGGCCGCGAGCCGCTCAGCTCGGAGCCGCCAACCCGGTTCGCCAACGAACAGATCCGGGTAATGCACCTTGATCATGCCGGCGCAGGAGCCGGAGGGGATCACCACATAGTCGAAGCCTTCGAAGAGGGCGATCACCTGCTCGGCCAGCGCCCGCGCGCCACCCCGGTCGCCCGAATTATAGGCGGGCTGGCCGCAACAGGTCTGCGCAGCCGGCACGGATACCTCGCAGCCGGCATCTTCGAGAAGCTTGACGGCCGAAAAGCCGATGGTCGGGCGGAAGAAGTCGACAAGGCAGGTCACGAAGAGTCCGACCCGCGGTTTCGGCGTCGTCATGATGGTCTGTTCCATTTATTTCGCGGCCAAGGTGATACGCGCAACGATCGATCTTCGCAATTGGCGAACAGCCTTGGCATTCCCTCTTTCCCATGGCTCGATGGCGAAATCGTTTCCGACTTTCAAAAGTCTGCTTTCGTCCGTAAAAGCGTCGCCTTTCCAGTGCTCTTTAGCGATAATGATGGACTGATCCGCGCAAGGCGACCATGGACGGACAGCAGGGTCATGCGCTAATCTCGCAAAAACTGGCATGTCGCTGCTGGGCCGACGAATCGGCTCTGCGATCGGAAGCGATCGCTCAACGAAAGGGAACGAGCATGAGCGGGTCGGCAGCAGGTTTGGGCATCGTTGCCATCGTCTTTCTGGCGATGTTGACGCTGCCGGCCGGGGCGGCCCAACCCAGTTTCGATTGCGATGGCGCCAAGGCGGAAGTTGAGAAGATGATCTGCGGAGACGATGTGCTCGCTGATCTCGACCTGCGTCTTGCCAGAGATTTCGCGCGAGCGCTCGCCCGCGCCAGCGCGGACCAGGTTCCTGAACTCAAGGCCTCGCAACGGGCATGGCGTGCCCAAATGCTGAAATGCGCCCAGACCGGCGATCCGCGTGGCTGCGTATTGAACGCCTATACCAAGCGGATCGAGCTTTTCTAAAGCATCGGACCGAAAAGTGGAATCCGGTTTTCGGAAAATCCGATGCAACAACAAAAAACTAGATCGTCATCCTGCGTCTGTCAGGACGCACGACGATCTAGACCAGTCCCATGTCTGGGTTTCGCGCCGAGAACGGCGCTTTCCTCAGCGCACCACCACGCGCGTGCCGACCTTGACGCGCTCGTAGAGATCCATCACGTCGGCGTTGGCCATGCGAATGCAACCTGACGAGGCGTTGGTGCCGATGCTCTTCGGCTCGAAAGTGCCGTGGATACGAAACAGCGTGTCTTTGGTGCCGTCGTAGAGATAGAGGGCACGGGCACCGAGCGGGTTGCCGATCTGCCCCTCCATCATATCGGGAATATTGTGGCCGCGGGCGGCCTCGCGGACGATCATTTCCTTGGGTGGGAACCAGCGCGGCCATTTCTGTCGACTGCCGATTTCGACCGTACCCTTCCAGGCAAAGCCCTCTCGGCCAACGCCGACGCCATAGCGGAGCGCCTTGCCGCCGTCTTCGACGAGGTAAAGATGCTTTTCGCCGGTGTCGATGATCACGGTGCCCGGCGGTTGGTCGGTGGGAAAGTCGATCTCGGCCCGGCGGAAAGGCTCGGGCGGCAGCTGATCGCCGGCAAGGTTGAGGTCGCGCGTATCGTCGGCGGTGTCATCAGGCAGATAGGACAGCGGCTTGACGGGGACGGGGGCCTCGACGACTGGAGGCTTCGGCGGCTCCACTGGCTTTGACGAAACACAAGCAGAAAGAGCAAGACCGGCAGCGAGTGCCAGTATCAGCGGACGCGCCGGAACGACGGATAGTTTCACCATGGATGGACCTGAAGGATGGGGGCGCCTAACGGCGCAGCAAAGGCGAATCACGACATTTGCGTGAAATTAGAAGGCGGCGGTCTCCGCTGTCGAGACCACCGCCGACGAAAAGGGTACGCGTCACCCAGCCGCGCGCAAAAAAGGCGGAGGTGAGGCAGTTACAACACGATAACGCGGGTGCCGACCTTTACCCGTTGGTAGAGGTCGGTCACGTCTTCGTTGCGCATGCGAATGCAGCCGGAGGAAACGGCGTGGCCGATGGTCCAGGGCTCGGCGGTGCCGTGAATGCGGTAGAGCGTCGAGCCGAGATACATGGCACGGGCACCGAGGGGATTTTTCGGACCGCCGGGCATCATCACCGGCAAGCCAGGCTGGCGCTGGCGCATTTCCACCGGCGGATGCCAGGAGGGCCACTCCGCTTTGCGCGTGATACGGTGTTCGCCCGCCCAAGTGAAACCGGGCCGCCCCACGCCGACGCCGTAACGGCGCGCCGTACCACCGTCTTCGACGAGGTATAGGAACCGATTGACGGTATCGATGACAATTGAGCCGGGCGTAGCGGGGCCATCGTAGGCAACTTCCTGCGGCAGGAACTCCGGCGCAAGCGGCAGCGTGCGCGGGTCAACCTTGCGGGCCACTTTCGCCCCGGGCTCCGGAGGCGCCGACCAGGAGCGTGGGGTGCGCGCCTGGGGCGCTGCATAGATTGGAACGTTACCCGGCTGAAGCTGCATGACCCAGGGATCGGTCAGATTGGGCGACAGCACGATCGGGGGCGGCGCGAGATAACGGCCCGCCTGGGCAGCGGCCGAACCCGTCGTGATCACGACGGCGGCAACCCCGGCGAGGAACAAGACGGCAGCTCTCATCGGTGGGAACCTCGATTGATCAATGCTCGGCGCAGTCAGCGGCCGGGCCGCCCGCGCACCGACGACGAGGCTAAGATCGGGCACTCTAGGAATGGTGAACGAGAAGCAACTTAAGTCTGTTCAAATGGAGCCTTCTGCTCTCATGGTTAAGGAAACGTATCGGCAGACTTCCCAACTATATGAAACTCTACAGGAAATTTTCTCCGGTATTGTTTCGGACATACGCGTTGTTAACCGCCGGGCCCTAGAGTTGGGTCACTCGACGGCATCGCCCGATATTGGCGAAATTTCCTGGCCGCAGATGCGAGGAGTGGAATATGGCGTTGGCTCGCAAGGCTTATCGTATCGAAGCTATGCTTGGCGTCGGCGCGGTGTCCGAACCGGCAAACGGCTTACGTGCCGACGCGATCCTTCACGAACTCAACGAGATCAAGAAGCTGGTCAAGCCGCAACAGGAGATCAGCAAGGATATCATCGCCGACTATCAGAAGCAGTTCACCGAGGCCTACAAGCTCAAGGGTGAGATGGAGACCATCCAGGAAGCGATCGCCCGCACCAAGCAGGAAATTGCCAGTCTTCATGTCTCCGGCTTCAAGGGCGAGGATATGAGCCGCGTCACCGATGAACTCGGCGCCGTGGTGGAGGGGACCGAACAGGCCACCGAAAGCATTCTGTCGGCGGTGGAGAAGATCGACGACGACGCCAACAACCTCGTCGCTCATCTCAAGGGCGATCAGCAGGCCATGGCCGCCGACATCCAGGAGCGTGTGCTGGCGATCTATGAGGCCTGCAATTTCCAGGACCTCACCGGACAGCGCATCACCAAAGTGGTCAACGTCCTCCGTTTCATCGAAGATCGCGTCAATCGCATGATGGAAATCTGGGGCGGCATGGAAGCCTTCAACTCGATCGAAGCGGACGACTCGCTGCGGCGTGTCGGCGACGCCGCGCTGCTCAACGGTCCGGCCTTGCCAACGGCCGATTGTGCCAGCCAGGACGACATCGACGCCCTGTTCGCCTGAGCACAATCCGAGCGGACATTGCGCGGCGGCCGGAACCCGGCCGCCTTTTTGCTGCTGCCAAATCACGGCGGCGGGCACCGCTAGGGTCGACCAGCAACATTTCATCTGGGGACGTTGGCATGGACGGCATTATCACGGGCGACGACGGTGTTCCACGCTGCTTCTGGGCAGGCAGCGATCCGCTTTACCGGCGCTACCACGACGAGGAGTGGGGCAGGCCGGTCGCCGATGATACGCGCCTCTTCGAAAAGCTTTGTCTCGAGGGCTTCCAGTCGGGCCTTGCCTGGATCACCATCCTGAGGAAGCGCGAGAATTTCCGCGCCGCCTTCGCCGGCTTCGATATCCCCACCGTTGCCGCTTTCACCGAAGCGGATGCCGACCGGCTCGTGAATGATGCTGGCATCGTGCGCCATCGCGGCAAGATCGTCTCGACGATCAACAACGCCCGCCGTGCCTTGGAATTGCAGGCGGAGGCGGGATCGCTTGCCGCTTTCGTCTGGCGCTTCGAGCCTGCTCCGGACAGCAGGCCGGCCGGCTTCACGATGAAAGACGTCCAGCCCAAGACGGCGGAATCGACGGCGCTTTCCAAGGAGTTGAGGAAGCGTGGCTGGAGCTTTGTCGGGCCGACGACCGTTTACGCCTTCATGCAGGCCATGGGCCTCGTCAACGATCACCTCGACGGCTGCGACATCCGCGAAACCGTCGAGAAGGAACGAGCGGCCTTCGTCCGGCCGAGGTAAGGGCGGATCGCAGATCGTCATGCGAACGGGAGATCGGGGCTTGGCCTCGGTTTGCTGGTTCCTCGGGGGAAACAGACAATTTCCTGTTCTTATGGCTAGGCTCTACGCAAAGGATGATCATTGTGGTAGAATTATAGAAGGTTTGGTAGAATGGGATCGAAATGGGCCTCAATATCAAAGACCCTGAAGCGCATCGGCTGGCGCAAGCTATCTCCCGCGCTACCGGGAAGAGCATGACGCGCGTAGTCACAGAAGCTTTGCGGGAGCGCTATCAGGAGATTGAGCAACGTCAGGGCAGGGCGAGCGTGGAAGAACTGCTGAAGATCGCCGACCGGGCGGCGACGCACCTGAAACGTCCCTATGTCGATCATGCCGAACTGCTCTACGACGAGCGTGGCTTGCCAAAATGATCGTAGATACCTCGGCGATTGTCGCTATTCTCTACCGCGAGCCTGAAGCTGCGGCTTTTGTGCGCCTCATTCATGACGCGGATGTCTGCCGCATCAGCGTCGCCAGTTACGTCGAACTGTCGATGGTGGTCGAAAGTCAGCTTGGTCCGGAAGGAATGCGCCAAGCCGAAGCCTTTATCCGACGTGCCGGTGTCATCATCGAGTCGGTGACGGTCGATCAGGGCGAACTGGCGCGGCAGGCCTTTCTGGATTTTGGCAAGGGTCGCCACAAGGCAGGGCTGAATTTCGGCGATTGTTTTTCTTACGCCCTGGCAAAGGCAATGGGTGAGCCGCTCCTATTCAAGGGCGATGATTTCAGCCGGACGGACGTCGCCGCGGCATAAAACTGCGGGCATCGACGGGTCCGCCTCATCGCCACCCGCCAGCCCTGTTGCAGTTCACCTGAGCTTCGCCTCGAGCTTCTCGTACAGCGCGTTCTTCGCCTCGAACACATATTCCACCGACGAGATAACCGCCGTCGTCGCGCCGCGGGCAATCAGCGCCTCGGCTTCGGTTTGGGCGTGAGCCTTCGGCACCAGAAGGCTCAGCCCTTCGTCGTGCAGCGACAGGAGCGTCAGATCGGCACGCGACCTGAGTTCGTCCGGCAGCATCGACGAGGGCTGCATGACGGCGTCGATGCGCCGCACCGACCGTGCCCTGTCGTCGGCGGCGATGCGGGTGAGCATCTGCCGGCAGGCTGCGCGGGCGGCCTGCGTCCAGGGAGCGGCGAGCGAGGCCGCAAGCGCCGCTTCCGACCGCATGATCACACCGTCATCGACGATCTTGAGACCGTTTTCCACCAGCGTCTGACCGGTCGAGGTGATGTCGACGATCAGTTCGGCGGTGCCGGCAGCCGGTGCGCCCTCGGTAGCGCCAGGACTCTCGACGATCAGATAGTCGTGGACGCCATGGGCGTTCAGGAAGCGCCGCGTCAGGGCGACGTATTTGGTGGCAACCCGCATCGGCCGGTAATGCTTCAGGCGGAAGCGGGCGGCGACGTCGGCAAGGTCGGCCATGGTCTGCACGTCGAGCCAGGCTTGCGGCACCGCCACGACGACATCGGCGCGGCCGAACCCGAGCCGCGTCACGATATGGGCCGGGAAGGGGGCTTCCTCGGCAACCACCCGGGCGCCGTCGTCGCCGCCCAGCGTCTCGTGCAGCAGGTCGATGCCGGTGACGGCGAGATGTACGTTGCCGGCGCCGATTTCTCGGGCGATCTCGGAGGCCGAGCGAAACTGCACTTCGACGGCATTGAGTCCGTCGATGGTGCCGAAATAGTCGCGGGCGCCACGCGCCTGGCGGATCGGCAGGCCGGAGCGCTCGAAGAAGGCCAGCGTCTGTTCCTGCAGCCGGCCCTTGGACGGCACGGCGACAATCAGCGGTTCGGTCATGACGCCCTCCGGAAACGCTCGGGCCAGACGGCGAAGCCAACGGCCTTGACCGCCTCGGCGGCCTTGAAATGGCGGACCAAGCCGTCATAGCGGCCGCCGCCGCTGACCTGCCCGACCTCGACACGTGTCGCGTCGTGAATGTCGAACACGAAACCATCGTAATAGCCGAGGCGCCGTCCGAAACCGGCGGCATAATGGAGCGTCGTGAGGTCAATGCCGAGAGCGGCGATCGCTCCGACGCGCGCCTTGAAGCGATCGACGGCGGCGCGGAAGGGGGCACGGTCACCGATGCGGCTCGACAGCGCCTCGAGGCGGAGGACGCCATCGGCGATGGAAAGGTCGCCACCGTTCTCGTCCTGCATAGACATGAACTCGGCGATCGCCGCAATGGTCTCGGCCGGCACGCCATCGGAGGCGGCGAGCATCGCCTGTTCGAGGACACGTTCGGCGATCTCGCCGGTGGTGCGGCCACCGACCGTCTTCACACCGGCAATCGACAGGATGTCGGCGAACAGCTGTCCAACCTTCTCGGCCGGGAAAGCCGAGAGCGCCTCGATGATCTCAGCATGGGCAGTAAAGCCCGGAAAGCCGAAGCGGCGCTGTTCGAGGCGGGCCAGCGTGTCGGCGATCTTCTCCGGCTCGCCGAACAACCCGGTCAGGCGTGCCCGCCAAGCCGGCGGAATGTCGAGCGCGGCAAGCAGTGCCGAGAAGAGGGCGACGTCACCGACGATGATCCGCTGACGAGCCGCGCCACAGGCAGCGGTGATCGTCACGGCATGGGCAAGAGCGGCGGCATCGGTCGCCACCGGGTCGTGGTCGCCGAGAATCTCGCCGCCCACCTGCCACACCTCGTCGGCCTCACCGGGGCGGCCATTCCGGAAAACACGGCCGGAGTAGCAGAAGCGGCCGCCGGCCGGCTCTGCGGCCAGCATGGTACGCACCACGGGAATGGTGAACTCGGGGCGCAGGCACCAGTCGTGACCATTGTTCGACGAGGTCACGAAGATGCGGCGACGGAATTCCTCGCCGGAGATGCGGACGAAGTCCTCCATCGGCAGGAGAACCGGCACGTCGACAGCAGAAAAACCGGCGGCTTTGAAGCTGTCGAGAGCAATCTGAATGGCGTCGGTCATGCGACGCCTCCGATCGCCTCGACGATCGCCCTCACCTCGGCAACGAGGTCGGCGCGGGCGATTTCCTTCTGGGCCGGGCGCGCCGCGCGCCATTCGGCATTGTCGGTGATGCCGGCCGACAGTTCCTTGCCGAGCGCCAGGTCCTTGATCTGGACGATGCCGGCGTCGCGCTCGTTGGAGCCTTCGATGATGACGCAGGGCGCATTGCGGCGGTCGGCATATTTCATCTGCGCCTTCATGCCGGAAGCGCCAGGACGCAGACAGGGCCACTTACCTTGTCGACACCCATCTTGCCGAGCGTCCGGAGCGCCGCCATCAGGCGGGAGACACCAATCGAGAAACCGGTGGCCGGCACCGGCTCCTTCAGAAAGCGGCCGACCAGCCCATCGTAGCGGCCACCGCCGCCCACCGATCCGAAGCGCACGGGACGGCCATCGTCGCCAGTCACTTCGAAGGTCAGCTCCGCTTCGAACACCGGGCCGGTGTAATATTCGAGGCCACGCACCACCGACGGGTCGATCTTCACCCTGTCGGCGTAGCCGGCCGCGTCAACCAGGCTGGCGATCAGCTTCAATTCCTCGACGCCCTCGCTGCCGCGCACGCTGCCGGTAATCAGCTTGCCGAGGTTGGCGACGGTGTCCGCCGCGCTGTCGGCGCCACTGGCCACGAAGGCAAGCACCACGTCGGCCGCCTCTGGCGGGAGACCGGCCCCCTTAGTGAAGTCGCCTGACCTCTCCTCGGGATTCTCCCAGCGGCCGGCGCCCAGCAGATCGCGCACGCCCGACGGACCGATCTTGTCCAGCTTGTCGATGGCGCGCAGCACGGTGAGGCGCGTACCGGCTTTGTCATCGCCCGCCAGTCCTATGACTTCCATTACCCCGTCGAGCACTTTGCGGTTGTTGACGCGGACAACGAACTGACCCTTGTTGAGACCGAGCGCCTCCATGGTATCGGCCATCATCATGCAGATCTCGGCATCGGCGGCGACCGACGGGGCACCAACCGTGTCGGCGTCGAACTGCATGAACTGACGGAAGCGGCCAGGGCCTGGCTTTTCGTTGCGGAACACCCAGCCGTTGCGATAGCTGCGATAGGGTTTCGGCAGCTTCTCATGGTTCTCGGCGTAGAAGCGGGCAAGCGGCGCCGTCAGGTCATAGCGGAGCGACAGCCACTGCTCGTCATCGTCCTGAAAGGAGAACACGCCCTCGTTCGGGCGGTCCTGGTCGGGCAGGAACTTGCCGAGCGCATCCGTATACTCGATGAGCGGCGTTTCCACAGGCTCGAAGCCATAGAGTTCATAAGTATGTCGAATGGTCTCGATCATGGCCTCTGTCGCCTTGAGTTCGGCGGGGGTACGATCGACGAGACCGCGCGGCAGGCGCGCCTTGAGATAATCCGACATCAGTCTTGTGCCCTGGAATAACGGCCGAGTGCGGCCCAAAACGCGCGAAAACCCGCGAGCGGGGCGCGCGGGTTTCCAAGTAATCGATAAGTGCCGAAAGGGCAAGGCGAGGCAGTCCGTCCGGTCCCGCCGTCCGCCCTTTCGGTTGTGTTGTCCGATCAGGCCTTGCCGAGCTTGGCGTCGGCCGACAGGGCGCCGGCACCGGCGCCCAACAGCGCGAGGAAGCCACCGGCGATGGTGATGTTCTTCATGAAAGCCAGCCAGTTCATCATGTCCATCATTTCCTGGCCGGCAGTGCCGCTGATCGCCTTGTAGTGGAAAAGATAACCGGCGATGACGCAGAAGCCGGCCAGCAGGACGGAGACGATGCGGGTCTGGAAGCCGATCAGGATGGCGAGGCCGCCACCAAACTCGGTCAGGATGACCAGCGGCAGCAGGATGGATGGCACGCCCATGGCCTGCATGTAGCCCGCGGTGCCGGCATAGCCGACGATCTTGCCCCAGCCGGAGGTGATGAAGAGAATTGAGAGAAGAATACGTCCGGCAAGCAGAGCCGGCCCCTTGATGCTGTCCATGTCGGAAACTCCACGGTCGATACGGGCGGCATCGTCTGACGCCGTTGCTATCCGTATAGCTACGCATGTGGGGTCGGCATAGACATGAAAAGAGCGACGCATTGTTCCCGCCAAGGAAACAATGCGTCGGATCACGTTCATCGGATATTGCGAAGCTTACCGATCGTCGTCAGGCCGCGGCAATGGGCGTCGCTGCTCCGAGCGCGAAAGGACCGCCGTCCTGTCTTTGAAGTTTGATCATCTCATCATGAAGCGGCCGGAGCGATGAGCGGTGGCCGATGGAGATGATGGCCGTATTCGGCAGGCGCTCTTTCAGAAGCCTGTAGAGGTCTGCCTCCGCCGCTTCGTCCAGCGAGGCGGTTGCCTCGTCAAGCAGAAGGAAGTCGGGCTTGGCCAGGATGGCGCGGGCAACGGCAACGCGTTGCTGCTCGCCACCTGAGAGGCGAGAGGCAAGATTGGGACCTTCGGAAAGATCATCGAGCCGATCGGCGAAAGCGCCAAGCCCGACGGCGGACAGCACGTCGCGCATTCTGACCTCGTCATACGCTTGGCCTGAACTTGGATAGGCGAGCGCTTCGCGCAGGGTGCCAAGCGGCAGGTAGGCGGTCTGCGGCAGCACCATCACACGTGCGCCATCGGGAATGCCGAGTTCGCCGGTCCCGAACGGCCAGATTCCGGCAAGCGCCCGGAATACGGAAGTCTTGCCGGCGCCTGAAGGGCCGGAGATCAACACCGACTTGCCTTTCTGGAAGGCCACGCCATCGAGACGGACAAGCGGCCGGCCGTCTGGCAGGGAGACGACGACGCCGTCGGCGGTTATGGCATTGCCGCTCGTATGCTTTATCGCCACACCCGGCTGGGTAGCATCCGCTTCGGCGGCCGACATGGCGCGCTCGAAGGTCGTCAGACGATCGAGGACGGCTTTCCAGTCGGCGATCGTGCCGTAGAGCGAGACGAAGATCGAGAAGTTGCCCTGCACTTGGCCAAAGGCAGAGCTGGCCTGGGTGAGAACGCCGAGCTGCATGGCCGAGCCGGTCAGGAAATAGGCCGGCGCCAGCAGAATGAAGGGTACGATCGATGATACCTGATCGTAAAATAGCGAGAATGCCCGTAGGTTTCGGTTGGCATCCATCAACTTGTACCAGTTGTCGACGATCCGCCCGAAGAAGCCGCGCATCGCTTGCTTTTCCATCTCCTCGCCCTTCAGGAGGGCGATCTCCTCGGAATTCTCGCGCAGTCGCATCATTGAGTAACGAAAGTCGGCTTCGACGTGTTGCTGCTCGAAGTTGAGATGGATCAGCGGTCGGCCGATGTAGTGGGTGAAGATGGTGCCGAGAACCGAATAGATGATGGCTGCCCAGACGAGGTAGCCGGGAATGAGAGCCAGATTGAAGCCGCCGATTTCATAGGGAAAATGCGCGGAAATTCCCCACAGCACCTGCATGAAGGCGATCAGCGACAGCGTGGTATTGAACAGCGTGATCACCAGCGAGAAGGTCGAGGTGACAAAGTTATTGACATCCTCGGAGATGCGCTGGTCCGGGTTATCGGTCCGACCGTAACTGGTAGCAAGGCGATAGTGAGTGGCGCCCGCCAGCCAGCGATCGAGGAATTTTCCCGTCATCCATCCCCGCCAACGAATGCGCAGCCAGCTCGTCAGATAGACTTCGTAGACGTAGATGACGAGGTAGATCGCAACGATCCAGGCCCAGTACCCAAGCTCGGCCCAGAAGGCGGCGCCGTTCCTGTCCTGAAGCGCCGTGTAAAAGCGGTTGTTCCAAGCGTTGAGTTCGACGTTGATATAGACTTGAGCGACGTTGATGGCGAGGATCACTGCCACAAAGCCGAGGCCGATCCAGCGCTCTTGCAGACGGATCTTGAACCAACGGAAGGCGAGCTCGCCCTGTTGCTTTTCCTTGAAGTACGGAATGGCAAGGCGCCAGGCCAGCGCAAGCGTCGCAAGAAGTGCTTTCATCGATTGTCCCCGGAACGGCGGATCGGTTGGGCGAACTGACGCAGAACCCAACCGTGGAGACAATGAAAATCGTTGCCACCGCAGGAAATCCGCCAAGTTTCGTAATCATGACAGCACTGCCCGATCACGGCGACATTGCGGCGACGCGGATGAAGCTTTTGTAAGACAAGCCGATAACCCGCATAAAGAAAGGGCGCCGCTTTCGCGACGCCCCATCTCGTTGTTCGGAAAAGACTTCGATCGGGAGATCAGAAGTCCATGCCGCCCATGCCACCGCCCTGCATGGAGGGAGCGGCTTCCTTGCGCGGAAGCTCGGCGACCATGGCTTCGGTGGTGACCAGCAGGCCGGCAACCGAAGCGGCGTCCTGCAGAGCCGTGCGGACGACCTTGGTCGGATCGATGATGCCGGCCTGGATCATGTCAACATAGGTCTCGTTCTGGGCGTCGAAACCGAAGGTTTCGCCCTTCTCGAGCACCTTGGAAACGACGACCGAGCCTTCCACGCCAGCGTTGACGGCGATCTGACGGATCGGCGCCTCGAGGGCGGCGAGAACGATCTTGATGCCGCGCTCGATGTCGAGGTTGTCGGACTTGAGCTTGGCAACAGCGGCCTTGGCGCGGAGGAGGGCAGTACCACCGCCCGGGACGATGCCGGCTTCAACGGCAGCGCGGGTGGCGTTCAGCGCGTCGTCGACGCGGTCCTTCTTTTCCTTGACTTCGACTTCGGTCGAGCCACCGACGCGGATGACGGCAACGCCACCGGCGAGCTTGGCCAGACGCTCCTGCAGCTTCTCGCGGTCGTAGTCCGAGGTGGTCTCCTCGATCTGCGCCTTGATCTGGGCGACGCGGGCCTCGATGTCGGTCTTGGCGCCGGCGCCATCGACGATCGTGGTGTTCTCCTTGGAGATCGACACGCGCTTGGCATGGCCGAGCATGGCGAGCGTGACGTTCTCGAGCTTGATGCCGAGATCTTCCGAGATCACCTGGCCACCGGTCAGGATGGCGATGTCCTCGAGCATGGCCTTGCGGCGATCGCCGAAGCCCGGCGCCTTGACGGCGGCGATCTTCAGGCCGCCACGCAGCTTGTTGACGACGAGCGTGGCAAGGGCTTCGCCCTCGACGTCCTCGGCGACGATCAGCAGCGGACGCGACGACTGGACGACAGCCTCGAGCACCGGCAGCAGAGCCTGCAGGTTGGACAGCTTCTTCTCGTGGATGAGAATGTACGGGTCGTCGAGATCGGCGACCATCTTCTCGGCGTTGGTCACGAAGTAGGGGCTGAGGTAGCCACGGTCGAACTGCATACCTTCGACGACTTCGAGCTCGGTCTCGGCGGTCTTGGCTTCCTCGACGGTGATGACACCCTCGTTGCCGACCTTCTGCATGGCATCGGCGATCATCTGGCCGATTTCAATCTCGCCATTGGCGGAGATCGTGCCAACCTGGGCGACTTCGGCCGAGGTCGAGATCTTCTTCGAGCGGGCGTTGAGGTCCTTGACGGCCTCGATGACGGCGAGGTCGATGCCGCGCTTGAGGTCCATCGGGTTCATGCCGGCGGCAACCGCCTTGGCGCCCTCGCGGATGATGGCCTGGGCGAGAACGGTGGCGGTGGTGGTGCCGTCGCCGGCCTTGTCGTTGGTCTTCGAAGCGACTTCGCGGACCATCTGGGCGCCCATGTTCTCGAACTTGTCGGCAAGCTCGATTTCCTTGGCGACCGTCACACCGTCCTTGGTGATGCGCGGAGCGCCGAAGGACTTGTCGATCACGACGTTGCGGCCCTTCGGACCCAGCGTGACCTTGACGGCATCGGCGAGGATGTCCACGCCACGCAGCATCTTTTCGCGGGCGTCGGAACCGAATTTAACTTCCTTGGCAGCCATGGATTTTTTCCTTGAAACGAGAGGTTAACGGAGGACGAAACGGACTGAACAAATCAGCCGACGATGCCCATCACGTCGGATTCCTTCATGATCAGGAGGTCCTGACCGTCGATCTTCACCTCGGTGCCCGACCACTTGCCGAACAGCACCTTGTCGCCGGCCTTGACGTCGAGAGCGACGAGTTCGCCCTTCTCATTGCGGGCGCCCGGGCCAACGGCAATGACTTCGCCCTGCTGGGGCTTTTCCTGTCGTGCAGGGGACGGAACTTCATGTTCGGCTCCTCGTTTTTGAGCTGCCCGTGGCGCATGGGCGTTTGCCTTGCAGGCCACGGTGAAAAATGGGTGCTATTAGCACTCACGACAGGTGAGTGCCAAGCGAGCCGGAAATAGGCGCATGGCACCCGCCTGTCAAGGGTAGGTCCGATGTTTTACGGACTGGCGTCGTCCGTGCTGCGCCGGGCAGGAGCCGCCGCGGGCTGGACCACGGCGAGGCAGGCGCCGACGATGATCGCCGCGCCTAACAATGTATGGAGGCTGGGCAACTCGGCAAAGAACAGCATTCCGAAGGTGACGGCCCAAATCAGCGCGGTGAACTCGAAGGGACCGAGCAGCGTCGCTGGCGCATGCTTGTAGGCCCAGGTGATGGCGTAGTTGCCGCCGGTGCCGAGCGCGCCGATGGCGAGGAACATGACCAGCGTTTCGCCGGGCACCGGTTGATACCAGTAGAGGGCAAAGGGCAGGGCGATCGCCGCGCTGATGAGGTTTTGCACCAGGATCATCTGCGGCACGCTGTCGTGGGCGGTGTCACGGCGCGACAGGATCATCGAGAGCGCATAGGCGACGGCCGAAGCGAGCGCCATGGCAAAGCCGAGAGGACTCCCCGCCTCGGAACTGAGCTTTTCTGCCAGCATGACAACGACGCCGCAGAAGCCGAAGGCTGCGGCGAACAGAGACCGGCGGGTGATTGGGTCGCCAATCATCGCCGCCGAGATCAGCACCATGAAGAACGGAGAGGTGAAGGTGAGCGCCACCGTCTGGGCGAGCGGCAGCAGCTTGAGCGCCCCGAAGAACAACACGGCGCAGGCGGCGCCAGCGAGCGATCGGCTGAAGGCACGCCGGACGGTCGGCCAGCCAAGCCGGAGCTGCCCCTGCGCGGTGGCCGATCCAGCCGAGAAGATCAGGCCGGCGGCGTAGCGCAAGAACACCACCATGGCCAACGGCGTGCCGAAGGTGGTCGCCTTGACCAATGCGTCCAGCCCGGAGAACAGGAGGACGGCGAGCAGGGCGGCGCCCGCCGCGCGAAGGCGCATCGACGGCTGCATGACATCTCCGGAAGGGCGGCGGAATGCGGCCAGGACGCGGCTTCTACGCCTCGGCCGCTTCGACGGCAAGGTCGCAAGACAAGCCTAGTGGCTCATAGGGCAAAAGATGGCAGCAGGATTTGAAAGCCGCCTTCAGCCCGGGAGCTCCAACCGGTAGGCGAATTCCCAGCCATCGGTGGCATCGGCGAGGAAGCGGACGACCGGCTGGCGGACGAAGCCGAGTTTTTCGTAGAAGCGGTGCCCCGAAAGAAAGCGGGTGTCGGTCCAGAGTTTCACGATCAGGCCACCGCGCCGATGCACGTCATCGATCGCTATGGTGTAAAGCCTTTGCGCAAGCCCGGATCCGCGCTGCTTCCGCTCAAGATACACCTTATTGATCTCGAAGACGCCGTCTCCGTCTGGTGAAGATATGGCGAAGGTTCCGACGATGGCACCGTCGTGTTCGGCCACGAACAGTCGGCCGCCTCGCTTCTCGTAGTGGCTGGCCGGCGCCGCCAGTTCAGGGAACTCGGCAATGACGAACGGACAGCCCTCGTACTCACCGAATACGGCGGCGATCAACCGAGCAATGCCCGCACCGTCGGCATCGACAGCGGGCCGAATAACGGGCTGTTCCGTCATGGCAGATCAGTTGGCCTGCTTCTCGGCAATGGTGAATGGCAGCTCGAATTCGCCCTTTTTCTCGGAGTTGCGGTCGCTGAGCTTGGTCACAAGCACATAATCGCCGGGTTTCAGGCCCTTGAAATTATAGACGATATAGACCTGGAACTCCTTGTTCCGCCGGCGCGACACCATGTCCAGCGAGGCAAAGCCCTCTTGAGCGTGCAGGATCTGGCCGCGCGGCGTACGAAGCTCGAAATCGGCCGAGAAGTCGATCTTGAACAGGTCTCCTTCCTTGCCGAAGCCATAGCCAAACGGTTCGGCGTAGACGAGCATCTGCTCGTCCGGCTGGAAGACGGCATTGGGACGGGTGGCATAGATGCCAAAGCCGGCCGGCTTGCCGGTCACGAAGGTCGCCTCCGAGAAACCGAGTGGCGCGGCATCCCAGGCCGCATTGAAGGCGGCTTCCAGCGAAGCCAGCGCCTCGACCGCCTTGCCCTCGGCAAGCAGTGCCTCGGCTGCCTTGGCCTCGTCGAGGATCGGCCCCGCCACCGCGACAGACGCCGCCATCAAGCAGGCGGAAAAAGCAGCAAGAAAACGCAACCCGTGCATGACCGCTTGTCCTTCCCCCAGAGCACTGGTCCAATCCTATCTTACTGATCTGCGGCCCGTTTCCAAGGTCAGGTCGGCCTCTTCGCGGAACTACTCAGGCGCTACGAACAGCAATTACATCGTCAATGTCGCGGCGCTTGCGATAAATGGTCGACGGGCTGATCTCCAGGGCCGCCGCCGCCTTGGCAATGTTGCCATCGAAGGCGGCGATCGCTTCCTCAATGACCCGTGCCTCTTCCAACCAGAGTGGCTTGACTTCGGCCGGCAGCTTCTTCCTCGGCGCCGCGGCAATGGCTGGTGGCGCGACGATCACCGGCACCACCATGTCGGCGGTGACGAGGTCGCCGGGATAGAGTCCCATCAGTGTTTCGAGCACCGACCTGAGTTCGGCGACATTGCCGGGCCAGACGCGGCCGGCAAGGCACTGTACGGCGGCCGCTGTGAAGCGGGTGTAGCGCGAGCCGCTATCGCGATTGATCTGGCGCACGATCGCGTCGACGAGGAGGGGAATGTCCTCCGTTCGGTCTCGAAGCGGTGGCACGGCCAGCGTCAGCACGTTGAGGCGGAAATAGAGATCCTGCCTGAGACCGGCAGGGCCACTGAGGTCGTCGAGTGGTCGCCGTGACGAGGCAATGATGCGGACCGAGAGACGATGTCCTCCGTCAAAGCCGGCGATCTCGCCGGTGTCGAGAAAGCGCATCAACGCCAGTTGGGCCGGATATGGAAGATGCCCCACCTCGTCGAGAAACAGGGTTCCGCCGTCGGCGCTGGCAAGCGCACCGTCGGCTTCCGAAAGATCGGCCACCAGCCGGTCGACCGGTGTTTGCGAGCAGTCGATGGTGACGAAAGGTCCGCTGCGCCGGCGAGAACGGGCATGAACGGAACGGGCCACCAGCGATTTGCCGCTGCCGGCCTCGCCGGAAATGAACACTGGTCCGAGCGACGGCGCAACGCGCAGGATCTGATCAGAGAGCGCCCGCGTTGCCGGCGATGAACCAATCAGCCCATCGGCTTCATCGGCGGTGTTGGCGACGCTCTCGACGAATTGACGCTCGACGCGGCGCGCGAACGCGTTGCCATCCAGCGGCTTCTCGATGAAATCGGCAGCTCCCGCGCGGACGCAGGCGACCGCGGCCTGCACATCGGTGGGGTCACCCATGGCATAGACCGTGGTGGGCGTCAGTTGCTCGGTAAAGGCCCGAAAGGCCGTCGGTCCGCCGATGGTCTCAAGATCAATGGCGATGACGTCAAACGTCTGCTTGCCAGCCATCACGCGCGCAGCATCGTGCTCGGCTGTCTCGAGGATCAGCATTGGCCGAGCAATGCGCGCTTCAAGTGCCTTGCGCACGACCCGTCGCGACGAGACGTCCGCATCGACGATCAGAAGACGAACCGTCGATGTACTGCGCGGGCCAACCGACATCGGAAAGCGTTCCCTGTCAACCAGTTGCAAATTGCACTGCGTAC
>JAGSYV010000112.1 GCA_018262505.1 Pseudomonadota bacterium | reverse complement strand
GCGCGCCCATAACGAGCAGGCGATGGCCCATTCGGCGATCGCCTTTGCCAAGGCGGCCTTCCGCCGCCGCTTCATGGCCTGCACGACGTCGATCGGCCCTGGCGCGCTCAACATGGTAACGGCCGCCGCCGTCGCCCACGTCAACCGCCTGCCGCTCTTGCTGCTGCCGGGCGATGTGTTCGCCAACCGCATGCCCGACCCGGTGCTGCAGCAGGTCGAGGATTTCCAGGACGGCACTGTGTCGGCCAACGACTGCTTCCGCCCTGTTTCCCGCTATTTCGATCGCATCCAGCGGCCCGAGCAGTTGATCCTCGCCTTGCAGCGGACCATGCACGTTCTGACCGACCCCGTCGAATGCGGCCCGGTGACGCTTGCCATGTGCCAGGACGTGCAGGCGGAAGCCTATGACTGGCCGGAAAGCATGTTCGCGGAAAAGGTCTGGATGCCGAGGCGCGTCCGTCCGGACGAGAATGAGCTGGCAACGGCCATCAGTCTTCTCAAGTCGGCCAAGAACCCGATGATCATCGCCGGCGGTGGCGTGCTTTACTCTGAGGCGACCGCCGCGCTTGTTGCCTTCGCCGAGAAGCACCGCATCCCTGTCTCCGTGACCCAGGCCGGCAAGTCGTCGATCGACGAGACACACCCGCTGGCCCTCGGCGCCGTTGGCGTCACCGGCACCTCGGCCGCCAATGCGCTGGCCGCCGACGCCGATCTGGTGCTGGCCATTGGCACCCGCTTCCAGGATTTCACCACCGGCTCGTGGGCCCTGTTCAAGAGCGGCGAGCTCAAGATCGTCGCGCTCAACGTCGCCAGCTACGACACCACCAAGCACAATGCGGCGCCGCTGGTGGCCGATGCGAAGGTCGGCCTCGAGTTGCTGTCGCAGGGGCTCGGCGATTGGAAGGCGCCGCGCGTCGCCGACCGCGCCGCCAAGGAAAAGACCATATGGCTTGAAGCGGCCGGCAAGGCGCTGGCCCCGACCAACGTCGAGAAGCCGTCCGATGCCCAGGTGATTGGCGCCGTGGCCCGCACGCTCGGCGGCCCGAATTCCGTCGTCGTCTGCGCCGCTGGCGGTCTGCCCGGCGAACTCGACAAGCTGTGGGTACCGTCGGTGCCCGGCAGCTATCACATGGAATACGGCTTCTCTTGCATGGGCTACGAGATTGCCGGTGGCATTGGCGTCAAGATGGCCAATCCCAACAAGGATGTCGTCGTGATGGTCGGCGACGGCTCCTACATGATGATGAACTCCGAACTCGCCACTTCGGTCAGCCTCGGCCAAAAGCTGACGGTCGTACTGCTCGACAATCACGGCTTCGGCTGCATCAACCGGCTGCAGATGGCCACCGGCGGCGCCAACTTCAACAATCTCTGGCAGGACTGCATCATGCAGGAACAGCCGCAGATCGACTTCCGTGCCCACGCAGAGAGCATGGGCGCCATCGCCGTCAAAGTGTCGTCAATCTCCGAGTTGGAAGCCGAACTCGCCAAGGCCAAGACGGCCGACCGTACGACGGTGGTCGTCATCGACACCGATCCGCTGATCACCACCGATGCCGGTGGCCATTGGTGGGACGTGGCCGTGCCCGAGACGTCGCCGCGCAAGCAAGTCGAGGGCGCACGCGAAGCCTACGAAGTCGCCAAGCGCCTCCAGCGCGTCTTTGACTGAGCCAAGCGCCGAGAAGGAGAATTCGATGCCCAACTCTCATCTCCGTGTCCGGCCCAAGGCTGACCTGGGACTCGTCAGCGAAGTGACGCCGGAAAGTGCCGGCTGGACTTACGTCGGGTTTGCCCTGCACCGCCTGACGGCCGGCAAAAGCTTGGCGGCTGAAACCGGCAAGCGCGAAGTCTGCCTGGTGCTGATTTCGGGCAAGGTTCGCCTTGCCATCAACGGCAAGGACCAAGGCGAGATCGGCGAACGGATGAACCCGTTCGACGGCGCCCCTTGGGCGGCCTACGTGCCGGTCGGCGGACGCTACGAGCTGACGGCCACCACCGACGCCGAGGTCGCCGTCTGCTCGGCGCCGGGCACCGCCGGTTTCCCGGCCAAGCTGATCCCGCCCGGAACCCACCAGCAGATCACCCGTGGCAAGGGGTCCAATACGCGGCTCGTCACCAACATCATGCCGGAGAATGACGGTTCCGCTCAGTCGCTGCTGGTGGTCGAGGTGATCACGCCGGGCGGTAATACCTCGAGCTATCCGCCGCACAAGCACGACCAGGATGACATTCCGGCGGAAAGCCATCTCGAAGAAACCTACTACCACCGCTTCAATCCGCCGCAGGGCTACGGCTTCCAGCGCGTCTATACCGACGACCGCAGCCTCGACGAGGTCGTGCTGCTTGAGGATGGCGATGTCGTCATGGTGCCGAAGGGGTACCACCCGGTTGCGACCATCCACGGCTACGACAACTACTACCTCAACGTCATGGCCGGGCCGAAGCGGATCTGGAAGTTCCACAACGAGCCGGCGCACGAATGGTTGTTCACCGGACTCGGCGCTCCGGCCGCATCTCGCTGAGCGTCGATGCAAGAATTCCCGTCGCCCAGGCATTTGGCTTCAAGGCGATCGCAATCCTGAGACAAGTACTACGGAGAAGATCATGAACATGGAAATCCTGAAGCATCAGTTCGGCAAGATCGAACGTCTCAGGTACCTCGTGGACAACGAGTGGCGGGTATCGAAGACCACCAAGTACATGCCGGTGATGGACCCCTCGACCGGCAAGCAGATCGCCGAGGCGCCTTGCTGCACCCAGGACGAAGTGGATTCCGCCGTCGCCGCCGCCGCCCGCGCCTTTCCGGCCTGGCGCGATACGCCGATCCCCACCCGCATCCAGCTGATGTTCCGCTTCAAGCAGTTGCTCGACGCCCATCTCGACGAGCTGACTGAGTTGCTGGCCACTGAGAACGGCAAGGTTCTGTCGGAAGCCAAGGGCGACGTTCTCAAGGCGATCGAAGTTGTCGAATGCGCCTGCTCGACGCATTATCTGATGCAGGGCGACACCTGCATGAACGTGTCGACCGGCTACGACACCGTCTCCTTCCGCGAGCCGCTCGGCGTGTTCGCCGCCATCGCGCCCTATAACTTCCCGGCCATGATCCCCATGGGCTGGATGATCCCGTTCGCCATCACCACCGGCAATACCGTCGTGCTGAAGGCCGCCTCGATGGTGCCACAGACGGCGAGCCGCATGCTCGAACTGCTGATCGAGGCCGGACTGCCCAAGGGCGTCGTCAACCTCGTCACCTGCTCGCGCGTCGAGGCCGACAGCCTGCTGGTCAACCCGGCCATCAAGGGCGTCGCCTTCGTCGGCTCGACCTCGGTGGGCTTGCACATCTACAAGACCGCCGCCGCCAACGGCAAGCGCGTCCAGGCCCTGACCGAAGCCAAGAACCACGCTCTCGTCCTTGAGGATTGCGTGCTTGAGCGCACGGTGCGCGGCATCATCAACTCGACCTATGGCTGCGCCGGCCAGCGTTGCATGGCGCTGCCCGTGGTCTGCGTCCAGGAGAGCATCGCCGACGAGTTCGTGGCGCTGTTCAAGAAGATCGCCCAGGAACTCAAGCTCGGGCCGGCCTATGTCGCCGGCTCGCAGCTCGGCCCGGTCATCTCGCAGGGCCAGAAGGAATCGATCGAGAAGGCCATCCAGCGCGGTGTCGACGAAGGCGCGACGCTGGTGCTGGACGGACGCGGCGTCAAGGTTCCCGGCTACGAAGGCGGTTATTTTGTCGGCCCTACCATTCTCGACCACGTCGGCCCGGGCAACTACGCCGGCGACGAAGAGATCTTCGGACCGGTGACGTCGATCAAGCGTGTCAAGAACTTCGAGGAAGGCTTGGCGATCATGAACGCCAACCGCTTCGCCAACGGCTCGTGCATCTACACGACCTCCGGCCGTTACGCCCGCGAATTTGCCAAGCGCACCGATGGCGGCATGGTCGGCATCAACGTCGGCATTCCCGTGCCCTTCTCGATCTTCCCGTTCTCGGGCCACAAGCAGTCGTTCTTCGGCGACCTGCATACGCTCGGCAAGGACGGCGTCGCCTTCTTCACCGAGACCAAGTCGGTCACCTCCGTCTGGTTCTCCGAAGAGGATGCCAAGAAGGCGGTCAGCACCTGGGATGGCACGCTGACCCGTAGCTGATCAACAAGGCGCGGCGGTTCCCTCCACCCGCCGCGCCCTTACTGGCGCCTCTCCTCCGGCGCTGGCCGGCCCCTTGCGGGCCGGCTTTTCTTTTGACTCCAACCACATCAGGGCGTGTCGCAACTTCGGAGCAGTCATGCTCCTTCGGCTGTTGGGCGCACCACCCGCTTCCCAGACGCACGAAAAATGAAAGCCGAGCCCAATCGACCCGGCTTTCATTATCTTTGATCGCGTCGAATGCCAGAACACGGTGGCAGTCGGCGTTGGTTTCGCCCCTCTCAGGCCGCCATGACCCGGTTTATGAAGCTTTCCACCGCCGACCGCAGGCGACCGGCCTGCTCATTCATGTCATTGGATGCCGCGGAAACAGCCGACGCGGATTGCGAGGTTTCGCCGACCACATGGGTCAGCGCTTCCGTTTCCTCGGTCGCCGCGCGGGTACCGGCCGCGGCCCGCTGAGCGTTGGCGGAGATCTCCGACGTTGCCGTTCCCTGTTCGGTGACGGCGCTCGAGATGATCATGGTGGTACGGTCGACATCGACCATGATGTCGGAAATCGAGCGGATGGCGGTCACAGCTTCCCCGGTGGACACCTGAATGGCCGCGATCTGCGTGGCAATTTCCTCCGTCGCCTTGGCCGTCTGACCGGCCAAGTTCTTCACCTCAGAGGCAACAACGGCAAAGCCCTTGCCCGCCTCGCCGGCACGGGCCGCTTCGATGGTGGCGTTGAGCGCCAGAAGATTGGTCTGTTCGGCGATCGCCTTGATCAGCGTTATCACGTTGCCGATCCGCTCGGCAGCCTCGGCAAGGCTCATGATGGTCGCATCGGTGCGCCGCGCTTCCTCGGAGGCCCGACGGGCCACCTGGGTGGCATTCTCGGTCTGGCGCGCGATCTCGGCAATGGAGGCGGACAGTTCTTCGGCGGCCGCGGCCACGGTCTGCACGCCGACCGAGGCGTCGCCCGACGCCTCGGCGGCGCTGGTGGCCCGCGAGCTTGCCTGTTCTGCGATCGAGGCAAGCGCGCGCGCCGTTTCTTCCATCTGATCGGCGTTGCCGGAGACGGATGTCAGCATGGCCGCGATCTCCTTGCGGAAATCCTGGATAAGTCCTTCGATGGCTTCCTGTCGGGACACGCGCCTTTCCTGTTCGGCCTCCGCTTCCGAAGCGAGACGATGGCGCTCGATGGCATTGTCGCGGAAAACCTGCACCGCCCTCAGCATATCGCCGATCTCGTCCCGTCGGCGCGTGCCGCCGAGATCGACATCGGTGTCGCCCGTCGCCAGACGGGCCATGGCCTTGGTGAGCGAGACGATCGGCCGAGACACGAGCTTGGACATGCCAATGCTGACCGCGAGCGCCAACAGAAGCGTCGCGGCGGTAATCACCGCCATCAGAACGTAGGATGATGTTCTGCTCTGAACAGCCGAAGCGGCATGCTGGTCGCTAACCGACCGGATAGCGACTACCGCGGCGGCCGCATGCTGTACCGAAGCCTCCCGCGCAGCGGCAAAGGCCCTTGTCCCCTTCACCAGATCGGAGAACGCGCTGCCAAAGCCCTGAATGTCTGTTGAAGGATCGGCAAGCCCGCTCGCGGCGATCGACTTGCCGGTCTCGATCGCGGTACCGAGCATGGTCTCGACGTTTGCTTGATTGTCGTCGGTCGGATCCAGCTTGTAGCCGGCCGTCTGTATGGTGAGACCGTCGGCCGTGTAGCCGAGGGAAATTCCCTGATCGAAGGTCGTGTTGGCCTTGGTCTTGTTATCCCCGGCCTGCTGGGCGGCCGCTTCCGACGCTTTGCCAAGGTCGCGCGCGGCCGAGACAATGGCTTCGGTTCCCTTGACGAAGGTATCGATGCCGGCGTCGGCCTGCAATCGGAGCCCTTCGATCTCGGTTGCGTCGGTCGCCGTCGTCATTGTCGCCATCAGCTTGGCAAGCTCGTTGATCGGCTTGGAGGCGAGGCACATCTGGTCACCGATGGCGTCCGAACTGGCGAAGTTGTAAATGCTGCCGATCGCCACCTTTGCCTGATCGATCGCCGTCTTGGCGACCACGATGTCGGCGCTGTCGTGACTTGCCGCGTATCGAACCAGCGATGTTCTGGCTTTGATGGCCAGAACCTGCCCTTGGTAGGCGAGCGCCAGGAATTCCGAAGCCTCTCGCACCTTCGCCTGCTCCGTCGTGGCGAGCTGTTCCATTTCCTGCGACTTCATCTTGGCATCGGATTGCAGCTTGTGAGCGACCCACTGCAGGGCGGAAACGGATTTGTCGACGCTTCCCCAAGCCGTCGCGATGTCGGCGGATGCCTTGACCAGTTCATCAATCGACCGCCGGAACGCGCCAATCGCCGCCATCACCGGCTTCAGCGTTTGATCGTCGGCCCTCCCCAGGCCGGCAATATCGGTATTCACCTGGTCGAGCAGTTCGCCGGCCTGTTTGGCTGCGTCCGGCTCGCGTATCAGTATGAAGCGATTGACCGCGTCACTCGCTGCGCCGACGTCGGCAACAGCCGCTGCCGAGCGGGAGGTCAGATCGATCGCAAGGCCCAGCCGGCTGAGGCCGAACGCACCCATGCCGCCGACAACGGCCGCCATCAATGCCAGCAGAACCAGGCTCGCACTGATCTTGCGGGTAATGGATTGCCTCGAGAGCGCTTCCCCTCGCTTCATGATTTCCCCTCCTCATTCGATCGGACAACGAACCTTCGGGCTGAGCCAGCCTCACAACCAACTTCCGCCATCGCCGGGGAAATTGTTGATTGCTTCCTCCACATGCCGCCAAGTTCGTCCACACAGAAAACAAAATGGCCGTTTATTCATAATTTCGATATAAACGTTTCATTTATCCCCACTCTAGACTCTGAGGGTTTCCTAAAAGTTATTTTGGGAGGGAACTTTCCTAGGTCCGCACCGCGCCATTCTGTGACCGGGCGTTGCTGGAGAAATTTGTTTGGCGGCAGCGTGATATAAAGATTCATATGGATTGATCTGTGTTCATTATGAAATAACCAGGCCGCACGTGGCTATTGGGCACTCGATAGGGCGCCTCCCCAAAAGCGCGGCCCCACAAGCTGCCGGCAGGCCCCGGAATGCGGGGCTCATGAGCACAACAGATGTTCAGGGAGCGTGCCAGATCTGCACGCGCCTTCGGGGCTTTCATTCTGGTGCTTCCCACATCGAACCGACCCAGAATTGGCGTCGGGAGCGGAAAGCTGCGTTTTGCATGGAACCAACCGAGGCCTGTCGACGTTTACAGTATACGCATGGAGTGCGGGGAGCCAACCGGACATCAATGCGATCGACGCGCGGAGGCTTCTCAGTCTCCGGTCACTTGAAAGTCGTATTTCCTTTCCCATCTCGGGATGGAAAATCATGTATTTCCGATGATTACAAAGACTTAATATATCGTCAACCACCATCATCTGTTTGGGATACCGGGCCGATGCTGATCGAGACGCAACAGAGCGGGGCATGGTCTCAGCTCATTTTTCTTCTTCCTTTCCACGTCAATCCGCGCCGCGCCGTGGGTGGCAATGCCAATTTCCGGAGACCCGCCAATGACCAACGATAGTCTCACCCCTCCCGTAGGCCACGTGGCTCTGATCGGAAATTTCCCGCCCCGCAAATGCGGCATTGCCACATTTACCGCCGACCTACGTGAGGCATTGGTGACAACAGATCCGGACCTTCGGATCAGCACGGTCGCCGTGACCGATGAAGGGCAGAAGCATGCCTATCCCCCCGCGGTAGGATATGAAATCAGCCAACATGAAGCCGACGACTATGCGGCGGCGGCCGATCACATCAATGCCCTCAACCCTGACGCCGTGTCGATCCAGCACGAGTTCGGCATATTTGGCGGCGAAGCCGGCGAATACCTTCTGAAACTGACGGAGCGTCTGCGCGCGCCGATCGTGACGACACTGCACACGGTTCTGGTCAATCCGACGGCCGACCAGCGTACCCGCGACTGGAACTTCCCGGCTGAGAAGATTGCCGTCATTCCGCATGGTATTCCGGACGTTCCCTTCCTCGACCCGGCCTTCCAGAAGCACAACTTCGGGCTCGACGGTCGCAAGGTGGCGCTGACCTTCGGCTTGTTGTCGCCCAACAAAGGTATCGAGAACATGATCGATGCCCTGCCTGCCCTGTCGCAGGCGCATCCCGACATCATCTACGTTGTGCTGGGCGCCACGCATCCGCATCTGGTCGCCCGTGAAGGCGAGGCCTACCGCGAACGGCTGCAAGCCCAAGCCGAGGCGCTCGGCGTCGCCGACCATCTGATGTTTGTCAACGAATACGTCGATGCCCCCATTTTGAAGGCTTGGCTTTCGGCCGCCGACATTTATGTGACGCCTTATCTCAATGAGGCGCAGATCACCTCCGGCACCCTGTCCTACGCCGTGGGTCTCGGAAAAGCCGTGGTTTCAACACCCTACTGGCATGCCCGGGAGCTGCTGGCCAACGACGCCGGTGCCTTGGTGCCGTTCGGCGATCCGAAGGCCCTGGCGTCGACAATCGGCGATCTTCTCACCGACAGCGGCCGCCGCGATCGTCTGCGCAGCAATGCTTACGATCTCGGGCGGCAAATGATCTGGCCTGTGGTGGGACGGGCCTATCTCGACCTGCTCTCGGATGCCCGTTCCGGTGGTCGGGCGCCCGCTCCGGTCAGCAACCTTAGAGTTGGCCGGCGGATTCCGCTGGTTTCCACGCTTACGGCGGTCGACAGGATGATGGATGGCTGCGGTATGCTGCAGCACAGCCGGTCAACCATTCCCGACCGGCGCCACGGCTACTGCCTTGACGACAACGCCCGCGCCATGATGCTGGCGGTGGAGCTGAAATCCGAGGGTATCGAGACCGAACGCGCGGCTCGCATCGCCGATACCTGTGCCGCCTTTGTGGACTCGGCTTGGGACGAAGATCGTGCCGCCTTCCGCAACTTCATGGGCTATCAGCGCAACTGGCTGGAAGACACCGGCTCGGAGGATAGCCACGGTCGCGCCGTCTGGGCGCTCGGCCGAGTGGTTGCGAACACCGACGATCACGGGCTGAAGCTGTGGGTCACCGGCCTCACCGACCGGGTGATTCCGGCCAGTGCCCAGCTAACCAGTCCACGGGCAATGGCTTTCACGATACTGGGGCTTATCAACTGGCTGACGGTCTACCCCGGTCACCGGCCTGCGCGCCAGTTGCTCGACACGTTCGCCGCCAAGCTGCATGAGAAACTGCGCGAGCAGCGGCGCTCCGATTGGTTGTGGTTCGAACCAGTGCTTGCCTATGACAATGCTCGTCTGCCGGAAGCCCTGATCCGCGCCGGTCAGCGGCTCGGACAGGACGATATGGTCAGGGACGGCCTTGCCGCCCTGGACTGGTTGGCCGATCTGCAGACCGACCCGGCTGGCCATTTCCGTCCGGTGGGCACCGAAAGCTTCGGCAAGGTCTATAGCCGTCCCCTGCCCTTCGACCAGCAGCCGGTGGACGCCTGGGCCATGATCGACGCCTCGACAATGGCGTTCGATGTTACGGGCGATAGCAAGTGGCAGCGTCACGCCGAGGCGGCATTCGACTGGTTCAACGGTCGAAACGATCTGGGCCTGCGGCTCGCAAGCCCCAATGGCGGCGGCTATGACGGCTTGCAGGTCGACCGCGTCAACCTCAATCAGGGGGCGGAGTCGATCCTCGCCTTCCAGTTCTCGGTGCGCTCGATCAGGCAGTTGCAAAGGCTCGCACAGGGCCGCGCGGAACCCATGGTGGCGGGAGCTGCCGAATGACGCTGCAGCTTTTGCCACAACGGCTTTATCCCAACGCTCGTCGGGTGGTCGTCCGTAACTTTCAGCTCGCGTCCGAGCCACGGGGGCTCAACCCCGCCTCCCAGGCGCGAGTCCGGCGAGTCATTGAAACCGTCCAGGCTATGGACAATCGTACCGTTCAGTCGGAACTCTCACTCGTTCTGGGAGATTTCGAAAATCGGCACCGCGAAGTCCGCCGCTTCTTCGAGGAACGCTATGCCGGCATCGCCGCCGACATGGGACTGGTCGAGCCATTGCGGGATGCTGAACGTTTATTGATTGGCGCCTATTTCTGCCACGAATACTCGTTCCAGGCCGCGGCCCTGATGAACCCCAGCGTGGTGCTCCACCCGGATCAGTCGGGACTTGCGCCCGGCGAGATCCGCTTTCTCCTATCGCTTCGGGCTGTCGGAGAGGGGCACATCTCCTCCATCACGTTCCGCGAAGGCGTGCTGTCCGACCAGGGCGACCTACAACTTGCGGAGGAGAGCCAGCTGACCGTTGCCTCTCGGCCCGAGATCGGAGAAGAGGGCAACGTATGGCTCGTTCGCCAGGGTGACGGACCGCTTGACGAGACTGTTCTGCTGCCGGCGACGTCGGCACAGCGCAATGGGCTCGAGGATCTGAGGCTCGTTCACTTTAACGACCCGGAGGATGAAGGGCCGCTCTGGTACGGCACCTACACAGCCTTCAGTGGACAGTCGATCGCCTCTGAACTCCTGATGACTCGGGATTTCCGACACTTCGAATTGAAGCCTCTTTCGGGGCCGGCTGCCCGTAACAAGGGCATGGCCCTCTTCCCGCGCAAGATCGGCGGCGGATATGCGATGTTGGGACGGCAGGACAACGAGAACCTGTTCCTCATTCGCTCCGACGATCTCTTCCGCTGGGAGGAAGGGGTCCGCATTGCCGGGCCGCTTCACCCGTGGGAACTCATCCAGATCGGCAATTGCGGATCACCGGTGGAACTCGATGAGGGATGGCTGGTGTTGACGCATGGTGTCGGTCCGATGCGCAAATATTCCATCGGCGCCATGCTGCTCGACAAGGAAGACCCGAGCCGCTTGCTGGGGCGCTCGCGCGTGCCGCTATTGTCCCCATCGGATGCCGAACGCGAGGGGTACGTGCCCAACGTCGTCTATACCTGTGGCGCTTTGGCTCATGCGGGGCGGCTTTTCGTGCCCTATGGCATTGCCGACAGCGCGGTAGGCTTTGCCAGCATAGAGATCGAGGAATTGCTCGCCTCGCTTAGCTGAGGCCATATCGTACGAAGACGCGAAACAGAATGCGCCTCAGCTTCGGGCGCACTTCTTTTTACGTCTCACCGGCTCGCTTGGGGATTGTCCGCCGGATCAGCCCCTGTTCTTTCTGCCAGTGCGCCGGAATTTCCAACAATCACACGAAGATTGCGGTAACCGCCCCACTGAGTCGCATTTACTCGCATTTGCAGACGCCGGTGTTCCAAGTAAAAGAACATTGACGACCATTCGCGCATGGCGAGCCTTACATGGCGATGGTAAACATGTGAATCAGGACCCGGTCGTAGATTGCGGGTGCTGATTGGGAGTCCGTGAATGGAGCTTACCGCCGCCAAGAAAAAAGTGCCCAACCCTGCCGACGTCCATGTTGGAGCCCGCATTCGCATGCGGCGCATGATCCTGGGTATTTCTCAGGAAAAGCTCGGGACGGCCCTCGGCGTGACTTTCCAGCAGGTCCAGAAATACGAAAAGGGAGCGACCCGCGTCGGAGCCGGTCGCCTGCTGGAGATCGCCAATTATCTTGGCGTGCCGGTGAGCTACTTCTTCGAAACAGCCGTGCTCGACGCGCTTGAGAGGCGTGGACCGGGTGGGGCGATCGTAACGGCAAACGACGAGTTCGACCAGTTCGTGAAGAGTTCGGAAGGCATCAAACTCAATAGTGCCTTCCTCGGCATCAACGATCCGGCGGTGCGCCGACACCTGCTCGACCTGGTTGTCTCCATGTCGCGCACCGGCCAGGAGAACTGACCGGCGCCCGGCAGAGACAATTCAATGACGCCGGCGGCGCTCGACGAGATCGACGACGTCGGCGTCGGTTTGCAGCGCCAGCAATCCGGACAGCTCGGAATTTGCCAAGCCTAGCAGAAGCGCGGCGGACACGCTTACTTCGCGCGCCTGCGGCATCAGATAGTCGATCATCGTCATCATGGCCCGGATGTCCATCGGACGATGGACGTCGCCGGCGTAGGTCTGTTCACCCATCATGGGGTCGTCGATTTCAGCGCTCATTGATCACCCGATACTCTCTCCAGGACACCAGGCCGATCCCATTGCCCCTCAGGGCGGACGAGCACGACCGCGCCGGAATTCGGCGACAGCGCGTCCTCAGCCGGCGGGACCACAAGGTCAGCCTCGTAATACGTCTCGTCTGTCAGGTAGTTGACACCGTTGCCTTCGCGTAGAACGAAGCCGAAGTGTTTCCAGATGGGAGCGACGTTCGCCGCGGTCTGGCCGTAGAAGCGAGTGTAGCCTTTGGTGCGACAGAGCTCGATGCCTGCCTTTACCAATTTCAGAGCCAACCGACTCTTGCGGAAACGCGGCAGCACGGCCAGCCGTTCCAGCTTGACGAAGCCCGCGAAGTAGCGAATGCGCAGGCAGCCAGCGGGCTCGTCGCCGATAAAGCCCAGCAAGTGCGTCGCGGTGAGATCGTTGCCGTCAACGTCTTCGCTAAAAGGAATGGACTGTTCGGCAAGATAGGTCGCGGCTCTAACGGCGTGGACCATCAAGAGCTGGTTGACGTCATGCACGACTGTGATGCCGATCGCATCTGCCCGCCCCGTCATCCCGGATACGCCGAGACGCCAAGTATCGTAGGGAGCTGCCGGCAGATCAAACTCGCCTCGCTGCTCCGCGTCTGTCAGGCGGCGGCAGGTCATGATGCCGGATGCAAAGCTGCCGCCGTGCTGGGCGCCCATCGTGAAGCCGATGCTCTCGAAGAGTCGGCGCGCCTTGTCGTTGGCCGCCTTGCAGAACACCGGCAGCCCCCGGAATTTGTCCGAGGTCAGACGCTCCATGACGAGCGAAATGCCACCGGCGATCGATCTGGAGATATAAATTCCCCAGAAATAGATGGCGACCGGCCTTTCCCATTGGCGGGCGATGAACCGATCCTCGGGAGCGCTGGTGTCCATGCGACCATCGAACAGGGCATCGAGCCCGTCCTTGTTAAGGGGCAGAAGACAGACAAAACCGAGTGGTCCATTACCGGCCCGTTCGCGCCACTGGCCCCGGCCAATGGCCAGGATCGTATCGGGATTGCGCGTGTAGATGCGCATGACCGTATCGAGACTGGCAACGCCCTGAATTTCAGGGGTCGCTTTTCTCATCAGATCTGCAATAATTTCGCTAGAAGGGCTGAAGACAGACAGGTTGCGACCGTATTTCGAGTAATCGATACGATCGATATGGCGAGACGGATAGAAGTTGGGTGCTTGCTCGTAATTTCGGATGTGGGAATTCATGTCGTCCCTCGTCTTTGGCGATTACGGCACCTTTCGTTCGAAGTCTAAACGTAACCAACTCGGGAGCTGTTCCGTGCATCCGATTTTGACGCAGGGTGATGAGGTAGATGGAACACGGTGACGGAACAGCGGACTTGGACATCAATTGGGATGACGTGCGCGTATTTCTGCTGGTTGCGCGCCTTTCCAGCTTTCGCGCGGCATCCATCGAGAGCGGTGTATCGGTCAACGCGTTACGTCGGCGAATCGAGGCGCTCGAGCACAAAATCAATGCGGTGCTGCTGACCCGATCGGCCAAGGGCGTCGAACTCACTGAAGAAGGACGCAAGGTAGAAGAGACGGCGCAGGCGATGCTGGAGCAAGCGCGCGCCCTGGCACGCCTGTCCTCAAAGTCCAAGCGCGGCCTCAGAGCGACCGTCCGGGTGGGAGCCACCGAAGGGCTCGGCGCGTTCTGGCTGGTTCCTCGGCTGGTCGATCTGTTCGAGCGAGCGCCCGGCATACAGGTCGATTTCCGCAACGAGATGCGCGTCCCCGACGTGTCGGGCCTAGAGGTGGACATCGCGGTGCAGCTCGAGCGACCGGCCGATGAAGGGTTGAAAGTCGTTCGTCTCGGCTGGCTTCACATCGTCCTGTTTGCCTCCGCCGACTACATCTCCCGCCACGGCATCATCGAGACGTCGCAAGACATTCCCCGTCATCGTTTCATCGAGATCAACGCGCCGCAGATCCAGAGCGGAGCGCTCAAGGAAGAATTGCCGGAGGACGATAGTCGAAGCTTCGTCGCATTGCGGGTCAACACCGCCTCGGCACAGGTGTTGGCGGCAACACACGGCGCGGGGGTGACGGCGCTACCGACCTATGCTCAGTTGGTGACGCACAAGCTGCATCACGTGGCCCGTGAATTTTCGCTGAAGCGGGACATCTGGCTCTGCTATCATCCTGATATCGTCGAGTTTCGGCATATGCGTCAGGCGATCGATTGGATCAAATCGTCCTTTGACCAGGAAAAGTACCCCTGGTTCGGAGAGCGATTTCTTTCACCCGAGGAAATCGACCATCTGGCAGCCAAGCGCGGACTTGGCACCCTCTTTTCCGGCTTCCGGGACGAGCATAAGTTGTAGCAGACTATGATGACGGCAACGGGCCGCAGCTTTCAGTAGCCTCGCAGGGACGGTGATGGAAGAAAAGGCTTTGACACTCCGCCATGAGTTGCCGCGCCTCATTGCGATGGCGAAAACCCTCGGCGCCTCAATGCTCGTCATGCTTCTGACGAATGTCGACGAGGAGTTGCGCAAGCAGGAACTCGATCAACACAAGGCGTCCGGGCGCGGCGGCCTGACCGATCGCTCATGACGACAGCCGACCGGAGGGCCGGTTTGCAACATCCGGCCTCCCTTTTCAGATGTGGCCGAAGGCCGTCCTCAACGCGCTTTCTTAGGCTGAGCAGACTTTCGGCGCATGACGAGACGAGCGCCTCAGGCGAGGTAATCGGCCAGCACGAAGGCGTCGAGGCCAGGGATAACGGCGTCGGCTTCGGTCAGCACCGAGGGTTCGCCGATGCCAAGCGCCATCATGCCGGCACCCTTGATCGAAGCAACGCCGGCCACCGCGTCCTCGACGCCGAGGCAGTCGGCCGGATCGAGGCCGAGCTGAGCCGCCGCCTTCAGGAAGATTTCCGGATCAGGCTTGCCACGCTTCAAAAGCCGCGCGTCGACGACCGTATCGAACATGTCGGCAATGCCGAGCCGTTCGAGGATGGCGGGGGCGTTCTGACTGACCGAAGCGAGACCCACTTTAAGGCCAGCCGCGCGCACCGCCTTCAGCGTCTCGAGAGCACCCGGCAGAAGGTCGTCGCGGGTCATGGTGCCAATCAATTCCTTGTACCAGACGTTCTTCATGTCGGCGAGGCGATCGAATTCCGCCGGCTCCAGCGCGACGCCGCCCTTGTCGAGGATCATCTGCAACGACATGCGACGGTCGATGCCCTTCAAGCTTTCTGCCAACTCGTCGTCGAAGCCGATGCCGCGCGTGTCGGCAAGACGCTTCCAGGCGAGATGATGGAAGCGCGCAGTGTCGGTGATGACGCCGTCGAGGTCGAACACCAGAGCCTTGAACGGCTTCCTGCCGAAGGCTCGTGGCAACGGTACCGAGCGCACCGGCTCGGCCGCCGAAAGATCGATCGGGTCGCCCCGGTGGAACAGGCGAATGGCATCGCCCTCGATGAGCCGGAACTCGGCGCCGGCCGCCGACACGGCAACCTCCAGCGCGCGCCCATGATCGACCAGGCGGAAGCGATAACGACTCCAGCTCTTCGGCAATGACGGGGCAAAGTGAAGTTCGCCATTCAAAGCCCTGAGGCCGGCGAAACCGTGCACGATGCTCATCCAGGTACCGCCCATCGCCGCCGTATGGACGCCATGGAATGTGTTGCCATGCGTGTTGTCGATGTCCATCCGGGCGGTGTCCATGAAGAACTCATAGGCCCGCTCGTTGAGGCCAACCTCCGCGGCAATGATCGAGTGAATGCAGGTGGACAGCGAGGAATCGTGGGTTGTGATGGCTTCGTAATAGTCGAAGTCGCGCCGCTTCACCGCCTTGGAGAACAAGTCGCCACGCAGGAACAGAGCGAGTACCACGTCGGCCTGCTTGCAGACCTGATGGCGGTAGATCACCAGCGGGTGGTAGTGCAGGAGCAGCGGGTAGTTCTCGGCCGGCGTGCCGGCAAAGTCCCAGACCTTGCGAACAAGGAAGGCGTCATCCTGGGCGTGGATGCCGCGCGCCTCGTCATAGGGCAGCCGCAGCCGATCCGAGACATCGGACCAATGCGCGACCTCACCGGCGGACAAGTCGAGCTTTTCCGAGAGCTTGGCGAAAGCTTCCGGCTTCTCCCGGCCCAGCCATCCCGCCACCTCGGCGGCAAAGGCGAGATGGGTCTTGGCCATCACGTTGGTGTAGAAGTTGTTGTTGACGAGAGCGGTATATTCGTCCGGGCCCGTTACCTCGTCGATATGATAGCTGCCCCCGACGAGATGAGCGAGATCGGCCCAGACGCGCGCCGTCTCGAAGACCAGTTCGGCCGCCCCCTCGATCAGCAGTGAAACATCGCCGGTGGCCTCGACATACTGCTTGATGGCGAAGGCGATGTCGGCGTTGATGTGATATTGGGCCGTGCCGGCCGGGAAATAGGCCGAGCATTCCTCGCCGGTGATGGTCCGCCAGGGATAGAGCGCGCCTTGAGCGTGACCGAGATCGCGGGCCCGCGCCCGCGCCTTGTCGAGATAGCTGATGCGGTGGCAAAGCACGGCACGCGCCAGGTCGGGCAGCGTGCGCAGGAACACCGGCAGCACGTAAATTTCGGTGTCCCAGAAGGAATGGCCCTCATAACCTTCGCCGGTCAGCCCCTTGGCAGCGATGTTGGTCCGACCGTCGCGACCGATCGACTGGAAGAGGTGGTAAAGGTTGAAATGCAGGCCCTGCGACAGGGCATCATCGCCCTCGATCTCGATGTCGGCCTTTTCCCAGAAGGCGGCGAGGCGGGCGCGCTGCTCGCCTACGAGCCCTTCAAAGCCGGCTGCACGCGCACCCTGCAGTGCCTCATCGGCGCGGGCAGCAAGTTCGGAGGCTGGCGCATCGCGGCTGGTGACGATGGCCGTCGTCTTTTCAAGGGTAATGGCCTCGCCAGCCGTCGCGGCAACGCGGAAGCGCTGGGCGAGAACGCCGCCCTCCTCTGACGTCGTGCTCTCGAGCTTACGACCACCTGCGACGCCCACCAGCGCTTCGATTCTGAGAGTCAGGCCACTGTTGCGGGTACGGGAGACCAGCACCGATCGACCTGGAGTCGCCACCGCTTCAACGGTGGAAAGCGCCCGGGCAGAGGCCCCGGAGCCAAGGCGAGGATCGAAGCTTTCCTCTGTCCCGCGCACGGCGCTGTTGAGGGTGGCAACGAATTCAACGGCCGCGTCGGCGTCGAGCGGCGTCACGCTGACAGATTGGGCGAGGATGGCGCTGCGAGCCAGGCTGACGAGGCGCCTGGAGACAACTCGCACCCGTTTGCCAGCTGGCGACTTCCATTCCACGCTGCGAACCAGAACGCCCTCGCGAAAATCGAGGCTGCGTTCGTAGGCAAGGATGATACCTCCGGCGAGATTGAACGGTTCGCCATCGATGGCAATCTCGACGCCCTTGGCATTGGGCAGGTTGAGCATGAACTCGTTGAGGCGCGCAAAACCATATGCGTTCTCGGGATAGCGGATCACCTCGGTGTCGTAGAAGCCGTTGACGTAAGTTCCTTCCATGCTGGCGTCGGCCTCGCCCAGCCAGGCTTCGTCATGGCTGCCACGGGTGCCAATATGGCCGTTGCCGAGCGCGAATAGCGTCTCGCGCAGCAGGTTGGCATCGGCATCCCAGCGGGTTTCGACCAGGCGCCAGGGATCGGTGGGCAGCGACGAGTGCGATTGGGGGGCGTTCGCGGACACTTCAGTCTCCTTGGAATGGTCAAGCGTCGGCTCCAGCGGCCCTATCCGGGCCCAGTACCGACGGTGCGTCAAACTTAGGTCCTGCTATCGATGAGCCAACGGCGATGAAGCCAGGATGTCAATCGGCCGAGTGGACCTTGGAAGGTTGAGGGTGGCGAGGATCTGAGCGGCATCCGCTAGCCTGTCGTCGCTACCGCTGGGAGCGATGAGCGTTCCGAGATCGGGCATTGCAACGGCAGCCAAGCCGCAAGGGTTCAGGAATCCGGTGAGATTGGATTCAGGCGGAACAAACAGCAGATCGCAATCCGCAAAAGTTGCCTCAATCCGGTTGCGCAGTTCGGAAAGGCGTCGTTGCAGCCGAAGCAGATCGCAGGAGGAGCAGCCGAGTGCGCCATTAAGACGCTTGCGAAGGCGCGACGGGAACTGTTCAGGCAGTTCGGCGAGCGGCACCGCAACATCGTCGAGCCGCAGGACAAGCCAAGCGTCTTCACCCATAAGCGTAGCGACCTCGACAAACAGAGCTTCCTCGACAGCGACAGTCGCCAAGTCGAGGCGCTCGGCAACGCACCGTGCCGCGGCGGACGTGCCTCCGAGCAGACCGAGCCGCCCAAACGGGGCGGCGCGCCGCTCATCTTCGTCCGTGCGTTCTATGATCCGCCGCACCGTCGCACCGCCCTCGAGATCAGAGGCGAGAATGACGACACCGTCGAGCTCGTGAGCCGTCGCGAACAGACCGTCGGGGACGACACGCCCCGGCGAAGGCTTGATGACGACCACACCACTCCCGGCAGCTTGGATACAGGCAGCACCGGTCCGGTCACTGGCAATTCCGAACACGGCAAGCTCGGCGGCGATCGCGGCTGCAACTCCGGCTGCAGAGGCGTCCAGGCCAAGCGGATCGACTGGCGCCTTGCCCACCAGAAGAGCACCGGCGGCGCGCAACCGCTCCACGACAACCGCGTCGAAATCAGGTTCGAAATCGAGCGCCGGCACCCCGGTTGACGTGGGTAGACCGACAACGTCGATATTGGCACCGACGACATAAGGCATGCCCCAGAGCGGCAGGTTGGACGGATCCGGACAACGGGCAAGGAGATCGCGAGCGGCGGCGCTCAGCGCGGCCGGGATGCTGGCGTTGTCGAAAGCGGCAAAGCGGGCCTCGATGCCATCCATGATATCGATGAGGCTTTCCGGATGCCGCGCGAAACGTGAGCGTAGGCTGTCCAGCGTCAACAAGGGAGCACTCATTGGCACTCCTCCTCTATACTGCCCGATTGCCAGCCGGACCCTACCAAAAGCGCTTTTGCTCAGGTAACATTGGCGTTAGCTGACTGTCAATGAGTGAGCACGGTCAGCCGCGCCCTGAACGGCTACCTGGACGTCAGTCCCGACACACGAGAGCGGGTGCTCGCCGCCGCGCGGCGCTTCGACTATTCGCCGAATGCCAGCGCCCACCGCCTGGCGACCGGCCAGTCCGGCGCGATCGGCATCGTCTTTCCCTCCGACCGAGATCCACTGCTCGACCCGTTGTTCACCGACTTCCTGTCCGGCCTGACCAACAGTGCCGCCCGGCGGCAGATGGACATTCTGGTCAGCGCCAGCCTGGACACCGCCGAAGCGAGCTATCGGCGCCTCGCCCAGCGGGGATCGGTCGATGCGGTCGTCCTATCAAGTCCGCTTTTTGAAGATCCTCGCGTGCCGCTGCTCGATAAGCTCGGCATACCCTGCGTCGTACATGGCCGCACAAAGTCGCCGCGCCCGCATGCTTTCCTGGATATCGACAACGAAGGCGCCTTCCGGCAGGCCGCCGAGCTGCTGGTCGGTCTGGGCCACCGCCGCATCGGGCTTGTTAACGGCGATGCGCGACAGGCATTCGCCATCGACCGCGAAGCCGGCTGGCGCTCCGCCCTGCTCAGTGCCGGCCTTGAAGCGCCTGACGCGCTCAATGGCGCCGACATCATGACCGACGAGGCCGGCTATCGCTTGACGGCCGGCATGCTGGAAAGCGCCAGCCCGCCCACCGCGGTTATCTGTTCCAGTATCTTTTCTGCGGTCGGCGCCTGTCGGGCCATTCGCGACTGCGGGCTGACCATCGGCTCTGATATTTCAGTCATCGCCCATGACGACGGCATAGCCTCGATCCGGCCAGAGTCCCACAATCCACCGCTCACCACCACCTTCTCCTCGATCCATAAGGCAGGAGAGCGCATAGCCGAGATCGTCGCCGACCTCATCGGTGGCAAGAATCCGGCCGACTGTGATCTTCCGCGACAGCACAAGGCCGCCCGTCAGAGCCTGAAGGCTCCGTCGTTCCTCCCACGAGGCGTCCCACACGAGGCCGCAAGGCTCGCGCACATCTTTCCTTTTGCCTGTCGGAACAAGTTACGCCAATCGTCGTTCCGGACCTATTCCGAGCCGGGTGACGACAAGGTACTTGCCAGATTTGCGCGCGAAACGCTGCTGAACCCTAAGACGCATCTCGCCCACGTCAAGAAGCTTACCGGTTCGAAGTAACGCCACCGCGTACCACTGTGCGCTTCGGGAACTCCCTACGCATTCCTCGTGTTCACTCCTGGAACATGAGGGGAGACGACAATCGAAGCCGACCGGAAGGCCGGCGAGTTTCCGACGCTCACCAATCAGGCGAGCAGCAAATCGCCACCACGCCCGTCGTGGCAAAGGGCCTTCGATACCATCGGCAAACCAACCGACCTGAGCTTTCAGAGCCGCCAGCCGGTTTCGACGTCGAAGAAGGAGGCCTTCTGAACGTCGATCGTGACGGGGAAGGTGTGATCCACCTCGCAGCCGTCATCCTGCCCCACCATGTGCGACAGGCCGATGCCGTCAAAGTTGGACCAGGCCAGGATACTGCTCCCCATCGGTTCGATCAGCGACACCTTTCCTTCGATGGCCGCCGTCGATCCCTTGGCGGGAAGAATGTGCTCCGGCCTGAGACCGAGCACGACTTTCCGGTCCATCTCTATTTTCTGCGCAAAGGGATAATGGCTGACGTCGAGCCGGAAGGCGCCTGCGGAGAAGGACAGCTGACCGCCATCGGCGACGAGTTGCCCCTCGACCTTGTTCATGGCCGGCGAGCCGAGGAAGCTGCCGACGAATTCGTTGGCGGGCTTGTTATAGACGTTGAGTGGCGTGTCGAGCTGCTGGATGATGCCATCCTTCATGACCGCGATGCGATCGGCAAGCGTCAACGCCTCGATCTGGTCGTGGGTCACATAGATCATGGTCGACTTCAGCGTCTTGTGCAGCTTCTTAATCTCAAGGCGCAGCTCGGCCCTGAGCTTGGCGTCGAGGTTCGAAAGCGGCTCGTCGAACAGGAAGATGTCGGCGTCGCGTACCAGCGCCCGGCCGATGGCAACGCGCTGGCGCTGGCCGCCGGACAGCGCCGACGGCTTGCGATCGAGCAGATGGGTGATCTGCAGCAATTCGGCCGCCCACTTCACCTTCTTCTCAATGGTGGCGCGGTCGAGACCGGCAATGCGCAGCCCGAAGGACATGTTGCGCTCGACGGTCATGGTTGGATAGAGCGCGTAGGACTGGAAGACCATGCCGATGCCGCGATCTTTCGGGTCGACCCAGGTCACGTCCTTATCGTTGAATAAAATCTTGCCGGAACTGACGTCATTGAGGCCACCGATGGCACTCAGCAGGGTCGACTTGCCGCAGCCCGACGGCCCGAGCAGCACCAGGAATTCGCCATCCCGGATGTGGAGATCAAGGCTCCGGACGACATGCACCTTGCCATAGTGGATGTCGATTTTTTCGAGAGAGACAGAACTCATGGCTTATCCTTTCACGGCACCGGAGGCGATGCCGCGCACGAACCAGCGGCCGGAAACCAGATAGACGGTGAGCGGCACCAACGAGGTGAGCATGGTCGCCGCCATGTTCACGTTGTAGGCGCGCTCGCCCGTCGTCGTGTTGACGATGTTGTTGAGCTGGACGGTCATGGGCAGGTTTTCGCGACCGGCAAAGACCAGACCAAGCAGGAAGTCGTTCCAGATCGCCGTCACCTGCATGATCACGGCGACGATGGTGATCGGCGCCGACATCGGCAGGATGATTGCAAAGAAGATCTTCCAGAAACCGGCGCCGTCGACCCGGGCCGCCTTGAACAGCTCGACCGGCAGGCCGCTGTAATAGTTGCGGAACAGGAGCGTCATCACCGGCATGCCGAAGATGATGTGGGTGAGCACGATGGCCGGCAGCGAACCGTAGATGCCGGCCTGGGCATAGACGCGCACCAGCGGGTAGATGAACACCTGATAGGGAATGAAGGAGCCGAGCAGCAGACAGGCGAACAGCACGTTCGCCCCCTTCACCTTCCAGAAGGACAGCGCATAGCCGTTGACGGCGCCGAGCAGGATGGAAAGCACCATGCTCGGGACGACGATCTTCACGGAATTCCAGAAGCCGACCCTGAGGCCGGTGCAGTCGAGGCCCGTGCAGGCGCTGGTCCAGGCCTTCACCCAGGCGTCGAAGGAGAACTGCTGCGGCAATGTGAAGATATGGCCGAGCCGGATCTCGTCCAT
>JAGSYV010000216.1 GCA_018262505.1 Pseudomonadota bacterium | reverse complement strand
AAACTCGTCGAACGACCCTTTGACGGCCAGCCGGTGGGTGAGATCGCCGGACATCAGCCGGCGGGAGGTCTCTGCCATGTTCTCGACGCGCTTCAGCACTGACCGTCCGACGAAGAACCAGGAGATGAAGCCGGTCAGCACCATGACGATGATGGCATAGCGAGACGCGCCAAAGATCAGCGCGCGGAGCTGACCGATCTCGCCGATATCGCGTCCGACCAGCAGCTTGAAGCCACCCGGCAGCGCGAACACGCGCACGATCGCCTCGTAGCGGCGGCCGGCGTCGCCGTCGAGCCGCTGGTAGGTGACGGGCGTGGTGTCGCCGTCGGACAGGCCGAGGATGGAGAGCGGGGGATCGGCGACGTTGCCAACCACGGTGCGGCCGGAGGAGTCGGCGACGAGATACAGGCTGGCGCCTGGACGGCGGCTGCGCAGATCGACGGCACTGACGAGCTGCCGCAGGCCGCCGCGCTCGTACTGATCGGACAGCGAATTGATCTCGCTGTCGATGGTGTCGCTGATCTGGGAATCGAGCAACTCGGCCGTATTGTTGGCGATGTAGGCGGTCAGGAACAGCGTCAAGCCGGAGAAGACGAGCCGCCCGAGCGCACCCATGCGGCCTCCCCGCCCCTGTCCGGGCCGGCCTCGCGGATCATGTAGCCGGCGCCGCGCACGGTGTGCAGCAGCGGCTTGTCGAAGCCCTTGTCGATCTTGCCGCGCAGGCGGGAGACGTGGACGTCGATGACGTTGGTCTGCGGATCGAAATGATAGTCCCAGACGTTCTCGAGCAGCATGGTGCGGGTGACCACCTGTCCGGCATTGCGCATCAGGTATTCGAGCAGGCGAAACTCGCGCGGCTGCAAGGGAATCTCGGTGTCGGCGCGCGTCACGGTGTGCGACAGGCGGTCGAGCACCAGATCGCCGACACGATAGGTGGTCTCAACGTCGGCCGGCCGGTTGCGGCGGGCAAGGGCTTCAACGCGGGCGAGAAGTTCGGTAAAGGCATAGGGCTTGGTGAGATAGTCGTCGCCACCCGCTCTAAGGCCACGCACCCGGTCATCGACCTGGCCGAGCGCGGAGAGCACCAGCACGGGCGTATGATCGCCGCGACGCCGCATGTCTTCGATGATGGAAAGGCCGTCGCGCTTGGGCAACATCCGGTCGACGATCAGCACGTCGAACCCACCCTCTTCGGCCATGAAGGCGCCGGCTTCGCCATCGGCCGCGTGTTCGGCGACATGCCCCATCTCATCCAGAGCCTTGACGAGATAGGCCGCCGCTTCGCTGTCGTCCTCGATCACCAGAATGCGCATGTCGCCCTGCCCCACAAAGGTGGTCGTCGACTGTTGTTTAGCGCTGGCGCGGGACAGCGCAAGGAAAAAGCGTACCGGCGCGCAAACCCGCTCGCCGGTCAGATCGGAAATTTGTGCCGGCGAGCGCCGAGCCCGCTCGCCGGCACGGGAATGGAGATCAGCGGTTCACTTCCCCAAGGGGAGAGCAAGGAAGTGAATGCTATCTCCGGACTTCACGCGCAGGAGGATGGCCTTCTTGCCGGCCTTTTCCGCGCCGGAAATCGCCTTCGACACATCGCGCGGGCCTTCAACGGTCTGGCCGCCAGCTTCGAGGATGACATCGCCCTGACGCAGCCCCTTGTCGGCAGCCTTGCCGTTCGGGTCGACGTCGGTGATGGCGGCGCCGCTATCCCCGGCTCCCACGGCATTGGCTGGCGCCAGCGTCAGCCCATAATCACCGAGCGAGGTGTGTTCGTCGGAGCCGCTATCGCTGGACTTCGCAGAGGCAACCTGATCGTTCGGCAGTTCGCCGAGGTCGACCTTGACGATCTGCTCCTTGCCATCGCGCCACAGCGTCACATCCACAACCGTCTTCGGCGGGAAGGCGGCGATCTTGCGAGCGAGATCCTTGGCGTCTTCGATCTGCTGGCCGTTGACGGCGAGAATGGTATCGCCCGCCTTGATGCCAGCCTTGCTGGCCGGCGAATCGTTCTGTGGCTCGGTCACCATGGCGCCACGCGCCTTATCGAGGCCGATGGAGCTGGCGATCTCATCGGTCACCGGCTGGATCTGCACGCCGAGCCAGCCACGGACCACCTTGCCGCTATCCATCAGCGAGGCAACGACCTGCTGCGCGGTATGCGCCGGGATGGCGAAACCGATACCAACCGAGCCGCCCGACGGCGAATAGATGGCGGTATTGACGCCGATCACCTCACCGCCGGCATTGAACGCCGGACCACCGGAGTTGCCCTTGTTGATCGGGGCGTCGATCTGCAGGAAGTCGTCATAGGGTCCGGCGCCGATGTCGCGGCCACGCGCCGAAATGATGCCGGCCGTTACCGTGCCGCCAAGGCCGAAGGGGTTGCCCACGGCGACCACCCAGTCGCCGACGCGCGACTCGTTGGCTGCGAAGGAAACATGCGGGAAGTCCTTGCCGTCGGTCACCTTGACGAGGGCGAGATCGGTCTTGGGGTCGGTGCCGATCACCTTGGCCGCGTGTTCGGTGCCATTGTCGGTAACCACCTTCACGTCGGTGGCGTTCTCGACCACGTGGTTGTTGGTCACGACGTAGCCGTCAGCGGAGATGAAGAAACCGGAGCCCTGAGCAAGGCCGTAGCGGTGTTGCGGCGAGCCGTTGCGGTTGCCGGGCATGCCCGGCATGCCGAAGCGCTTGAAGAAATCATAGAACGGGCTGTCGGGGGTGAGGCCAGGCGGCAGCCCCTCGGCGTCGCTGTTGTCACTCTGCCCGACCGTCTCGTCGGTCTTGACGCGGATGGAGACGACGGCGGGCTGAACCCGCTGCACCATGTCGGCGAAAGAGAAGACTGGTTGACTGTTCTGCGGCTGAGACAGGTTCTGGGCCTGTGCCGTATTGTCGAAGATAAAGGCCGTCTCGCCGGCGACGATGCCGCCAAGGGCCAGCGCAAAGACCGATCCCAGCAGCAGTGCCTTGACGCGGGATTTGGTCGGCTTGTCGGAAGTCCTGAGCATGGAACGATCTCCAGGGATGAACTCGGGGAACCGGCTTTCGATCCGGTCTCGATGGTGACATATAGCCACCGCGTCCCTAACCTGAAGATTGCGAGCGGATTAAACTTTTGTAAGAAAGCCCGTCGAAAAGTCGCCTTATTTCAAATATTTGGGCGTCCGTCTTCGTCCTGTGCCAGCGCATTCAGGGCGGCTTCCTCCTCGGCCGACAGGCGTTCGGAACCGGAGGGCGCAGCCCGTCGCCGGACCGCAATGAACAGCCCGCCCGCAGCAAGCAGCAGCAAGGCAGCCGGCAAGGCCCACAGAACAAGCCCGACGCCATGGGGCCGTGGCCTCAGGAGTACGAATTCGCCATAGCGCTCGACCAGGAAATCGCGCACGGCATCGTCGCTGTCGCCAGCGGCGATGCGCTCGCGGACAAGGATTCTCAGATCCTTGGCAAGCTGGGCATCGGAGGCATCGATCGACTGGTTCTGGCAAACGAGGCAGCGCAGCTCCTCGGAGATCTGCCGGGCGCGCGCCTCGAGCGCCGGGTCGGCCAGCCGCTCGGACGGATCGACGGCGAGGGCCGGACCGGCAAGCGCGAGAAGGAGGGCAATGGCGGCAGGAAGGCGCATCGGGTTCCCTCCGTCAATCGGCGACGACGACTGGCGCCGCCCGGCGAGCCGGTTTTGGTGCGCCGACACGCAGGCGGCGGTCGGCGAGCGACAGGGCCCCTCCGGCCATCATGACGAGCGCGCCCAGCCAGATCAATGTCACCAGCGGCTTTTCCCACATGCGGACCACAACCGAGCCGGTCTCGCGCCCTTCGCCGCCCAGCGTCACGTAGAACTGCGACAGCCCGTGGGTGCGAATGCCGGCTTCGCTGGTCGGCATCTGGCGGGCGGTATAGAAGCGGCGCGATGGCGAGACGATGAAACGCACCGTGCCCCCTTTTCGCACCGTCATGGTGGCCAGCATTTCGGAGTAATTGGAACCGGGAGTGTTTCGGATGCCATCGAAGGTCACCGAATAGCCGCCGACGGTGGTCGTGTCGCCCGGCTTCATTTCCAGGATGGCCTCGCTCTGAAAGGCGGACGTCGAGACGATGCCCAGCAAGGTCAGGCCGAGGCCTGCATGGGCGAGCGCCGTGCCAAAGGTTGAGCGTGGCAATCCGGCAAGGCGTTGAAAGCCGACCGCGAGGCCCACCTCGCGAAAGCGGGCGCGCGACCAGAGTTCGGCGAACGCGCCAACCAGTACCCAGGCAGCGACACCAAAACCCACGGCCGCAAGCAGGTGCGTTGCACCATTCAGCCAAGCGACGGCGAGGCCGATCAGCGCGGCGATGACAAATACCATCCAGAGACGCTCGAGCGCGCCGAGAAGATCGCCGCGCTTCCAGGCGAGCAGCGGCCCGAGCGGCACCACCAGCAGTGTGACCCCGAACAGAGGGCCGAAAACCGTGTTGAAATAGGGCGCGCCAACCGAGATGGCGCCGCCGAAGGCCGACACGATCAGCGGTACCAGCGTACCGAACAGCACGACGCCCGCCGCCACCGTCAGGAATACATTGTTGAGGACGAGCGCGCCTTCGCGGCTCAGCGGCGCGAACAGGCCGCCTTGCCTGAGCGTGCCGGCGCGGAACGCGAACATGGCGAAACCGCCACCGATGAACAGGCAGAGAATGGCGAGAATGAACACGCCGCGCGTCGGGTCGTTGGCAAAGGCATGCACCGACGTCAGAACGCCGGAGCGCACCAGGAAGGTGCCGAGAAGCGATCCCAGAACCAGAAGCCGCCCCAGCCGAGTTCGTAATAGGCCCAGTAGGACCCCATGGCGATGCCGGCGGTGAGGAAGATCCAGGCGGCAAGCACCCAGGGTCGCACCCAGCGCGCCCAGGCAGCGTCGATCCGTCCCTCGATCAACGCGGCGATGGCGAAGGCGAAGGCGATGGAGAAGCCGACATAGCCGAGATAGAGCAGCGGCGGGTGGATGGCGAGGCCGATATCCTGCAAGACCGGATTGAGATCCTTGCCTTCCATCGGCGGCTCGGCGACGCGCAGGAAGGGGTTGGAGGTCGTCAGGATAAACGCCAGAAAGGCCGTGCTGATCCAGCCCTGGACGGCGAGCACGTTGGCCTTGAGCGTTAGTGGCAGATTGCCGCCGAACAGGGCCACCGCCGCGCCGAACAGCGCCAGGATCAGCGCCCAGAGCAGCATGGAGCCCTCGTGATTGCCCCAGACGCCGGAGATCTTGAAGATCAGCGGCTTTTCCGAATGGGAATTCTCGATGACGTTGAGGACCGAGAAGTCGGAAACGAGGTAGGCGTAGGTCAGGGCCGAAAAGGCGATGGCAACCAACAGCAGGAGCATCAGCGACGCCCGTGGCGCCACGGCCATCAGCGCCGGATCGCGACGGAAAAAGCCGGCGATCGGCAAGACCGATTGAGCGATGGCCACAGCCAGCGCCAGGATCAGAGCGAAATGGCCGAATTCGACGATCATACCGCCCCCTCGCCTAGTTTTTTGCCGACGGCGTTGGCCCGCCCGGCTGGCCCTCTATCCAAACACCCCGTGCCTTCAGGGCGTCGACAACTTCCTTCGGCATATAGCGCTCGTCATGCTTGGCGAGCACGGTATCGGCGTGAAAAAGGCCAGCCTGATCGAGCCTTCCTTCGGCGACGACCCCCTGCCCTTCCTTGAAGAGATCGGGAAGCAGACCGATGTAGGTGACGGAAACGGCGTTCGCCGTATCGGTCACCTTGAAGTCCACCTGCCCACCGTCTTTGCGGACCACGCTGCCGACCTCGACGAGACCGCCAATCCTGAGACGCCGGCCCTCCGGCATCGGCTGTTCGACAATCTCGCTCGGCGTCTTGTAAAGGGTGATTTGGCCGGACAGCGCGAAAAGGACGAGGCCGATGGCGGTCGCGAGAATCGCGCCGACCGTACCGATCAGGATGAGACGCCGCGTCTTGCGCGTCATGACCATCGTCACTGTCCTTCCCGCTTATCGATGCCGAACTCGACGGCCGCTGCATTGATCGCTGCCAGCGCCTCGGCGTCGCCGGTGAATGCTTGGCGGGCGTCGGCGAGCGCCGCTTTTGCCTTGTCGGCGCGCCCCAGCACCATGTTGGAGCGCATCAGGCGGATCCAGCCATCGCGATCCTTCGGAGCTGACGCAAGTCTGGCGGCCAAGCCGTCGACCATGCCCTCGATCATGGACTTGTCGACGCCCGCTCCGGCGGCCGGCAGTGTCGCCGGCTCGGGCGTGTCGGCCGGTTTCTTGAGCGCGCTCAGGATTTCGCCGCGCTTTGCCCGCACGGTGACGAGCCAGGATGCGTCAGCCGGCGAACGGCGGATCAACTCGTCGACCTGATGGAGCGCCTCTTCGAACGACCCTGCCTGCCGCAGCCCCTCGGCATAATAGAAGCGCGCGCGGGCGCGATCGGGATCGGCGGCGACGGCGCGCGCCAGGACGGACTGCGCCTCGGGGGAGACGATGCCGTCATTGGTATCGACGAGACCCACGCCATAGTTTTCCAGTATTTCCGCATCGCTCTCGCCTGCCGCGATCAACCGACCCCAGGCCTTCACGGCTTCGTCGAGCCGACCCATGCGGGCGTAGATCGGCGCGATGACTCGCCAGCCTGAGAGGTCGTCGGGGTTGGCAGCCAGATGCTTTTCGACGCGGCCAACCATGTCGGTGATATTGCCGGACGCAGGCGCTGCCGAAAGTCGCTCGGCAAGCGGCGCATCCGGCATGTCGGGCTGACCAAGCAACAGATAGAGCGGCAGCGCGATCGCCGGAACGGCGACGACGGTCATCAGCGCGACGAGACGATTGGCGGCGGGCTGCGGCGCACCAGCCGCTGCCGGTGCACGTGTCGCCGCCAGCAGGCGACGGCCGATCTCGGCGCGGGCGGCATCGGCCTCCTCGCCACCGATCACGCCGCGCTCGCGGTCGCGGTCGAGTTCACCAAGCTGGTCGCGGTAGACGCGCGTCTCCTCGCCGCTGGCCGCCAAGAAAGCGCCGGCCGGCCGCGCTAGCGGGGCAATGACGACCAGAACGACTGCCGCCGCCATC
>JAGSYV010000111.1 GCA_018262505.1 Pseudomonadota bacterium | reverse complement strand
AGTCTTCGAGCAGAAGCTGCTGCTCGCCGGCTGCAAGGACAGCAAGGCCTATGACGCCTTCGTTGCCTCGGGTCTTGCCAAGGCCGATGCCGAGAAGGCATGCGTCAAGGTTCGCAAGGACGGCAAGGCGGTCGATATCGACGGTGAGTACAACGAAACGCTCGCCCGCATCGACTCGAACAAGACCGGTATCGGCGTGTTCGGCCTCGACTTCTACCAGAACAACAAGGACAAGCTGAAGGTCGCCACGGTCTCCGGCATTGCTCCGACGGTCGATACCATCGCCAAGGGCGACTATCCGGTGTCGCGTCCGCTGTTCTTCTACGTGAAGAAGGCGCATCTCGGCGTCGTTCCGGGCCTCAAGGACTACGTCGAGTTCTTCCTGGCCGATCAGATGATCGGCCCGCGTTCGCCGACCGTTGCCAAGGGCCTCGTGCCGGCACCGAAGAGCGAGCGTCAGAAGGCGCTTGCCGACTTCCAGGCCGGCAAGACTCTCTGATCGACTGATCGCAAACAGGAAGGGCCTCCTACCGGAGGCCCTTCCTTCTTGGGCCGCCCCGATGGGCGGACGAAACATCGGGAGGCCGCATGGGTCCGCTCTGGCTGCTCGCGCTGATCGCGGGTCTTTCGTTCTTCGGCTTCATTTTAGGCCACTGGAAGTCGGTCGTCCTGTCGGGAAAGGGGCGCAGCACGCTTGCTGCCCGGCCTGGCTATTACGGTGCCTACGTGCTGATCTGGACGGCAATGCCGGCCCTTCTCATTCTTGTCGCGCTGTCCATCGCCAGACCGCTCCTTGCCGAACACACCGTACGCGCCAACCTGCCCCAGCAGGTGCTGGACAACCCTACGCAGCTGTCGCTTGAGATTTCCGGCGTCGAGCAGGTGGCTGCCGGCCTGAAGACCGCCACCCCTGAGGAACTCGAAAACATCCGAATCGGCGTCGTGACGGCGCGTTCGGTGTTCGCCGGTCACGGGTTGCCGCTGGGCGAGGACGTGAGGCCCTATCAGTTGATAGCCGCCAGCGCGCTGAACCTCGTTTCGGATGGTCTCGATACAGCTGTCGATATAGCGGTCGTCGCCGCTCTCGCCTTCGGACTAATCTTCGCCTTCATGCGGGTCAAGCCTCGGCTCAGGGCGCGCAATCTCGTCGAGAACACCGTTCTTGCACTGCTGATTGCCGCATCCTCGGTCGCCGTTCTCACCACCATCGGCATTGTTCTCAGCCTGCTCTTCCAAGCCTTGCAATTCTTCTCGATGGTGTCGCCGATCAATTTCTACTTCGGTACCGTGTGGGACCCGCGTTTCGCCGCCGCCGGGTCGACGGAGAGTGGCCAGTTCGGCTTCCTGCCGCTCTTCTGGGGCACGATCTATATTTCCTTTTTCGCCATGCTGGTCGCCGTGCCGATCGGTCTGTTCTCGGCCGTCTACATGGCCGAGTACGCAACCTCGAAGGTGCGTTCGATCGCCAAGCCGCTGATCGAAGTTCTGGCCGGCATCCCAACCATCGTCTACGGTTTCTTCGCTCTGACCACCGTCGGTCCGCTCATCCGCGATTATGTCGCGGTGCCGCTGGGCCTCGGCACCTCCGGCAACAATGTGATCACTGCCGGACTGGTGATGGGCATCATGATCATTCCCTACGTTTCCTCGCTTTCCGACGACATCATTACAGCCGTACCCCGCTCGCTCCGAGACGGTTCGTTGGCGCTCGGGGCAACCCGGTCGGAGACGATGCGACAAGTGATCATGCCGGCGGCGCTGCCCGGCGTGGTCGGCGCAGTGTTGCTCGCGATGTCGCGCGCCATCGGCGAGACGATGATCGTCGTGCTGGCCGCCGGTGTTGCCGCCCGTGCCTCGCTCAACCCGTTCGCAGAGATGACCACCATTACCGTGAAGATCGTCAACCAGTTGACCGGCGACCTCGAATTCACCAGCCCGCAGACGCTGGTGGCCTTCGCGCTGGGCATCACGCTGTTCGTCATTACGCTCGGCCTCAACGTTCTGGCGCTGACCATCGTTCGCAAGTATCGGGAGCAGTATGAATGACTGAAGCCGCCTCCCGCCTTCCCGTTTCACGGCTCGGCGGTCCGGATGCCCGGACCGTCGCCAAGATCGATCTCGGCCTCAGCCGCCGCTATGCTGCCGAACGGCGCTTCCGCGCCTATGGTCTCGCTGCCGTCACCATCGCCATCTGCTTCCTTCTGGTGCTGTTCGGCTCGATTGTCAGCAAGGGCTATACGGCTTTCCAGCAGACGCGCGTCACGATGATGGTCGACTTCGAGCCGAGCATTATCGCGCCGGACGGAGATCGTTCACCGAAGGCCATCATGTCCGGCAACGCGTTCCGCTTCGACGATCTGATCGCCGCTTCGCTTCAAAAGACGCTGGAAATCGACCCCAACGACGAGGATGGCCTTTACGACGCTCTCGACCTTCTTTCCAAGGGTTCGACGCCGATGCTGAGGTCGATGATTGCCAACGACCCGTCATTGATCGGGACAAAGAGAACCGTTGATTTCTACGCCACCGGTGACGTTGATGCCTTCGTCAAGGGCACAATTCGGGCCGATGTTCCGGAAAGCCAGCGCCTCATCAAGGACAAGCACATCGTCCTCATCGACAAACTGAAGACCGAGGGCGCGCTGCATCTCGCCTTCAATACCGGCCTGTTCACCAACGGCGCCTCAACGCGCCCGGAAACGGCCGGCGTCGGCGTGGCGCTCGTCGGCTCGCTCTACATGATGCTGGTCGTTCTTGTGCTGTCGTTGCCGCTCGGCGTCGCCGGTTCGATCTATCTCGAGGAATTTGCGCCCAAGAACCGCTGGACCGACGTGATCGAGGTCAACATCAACAATTTGGCCGCCGTACCGTCGATCGTCTACGGTCTCCTTGGCCTCGCGGTATTCATCAACTTCGCCCACCTGCCGCGCTCGGCGAGCCTTGTCGGCGGTCTGGTGCTGACGCTGACCACGCTACCGACCATCATCATCACCACGCGCGCCGCGCTGAAGGCGGTGCCGCCGTCGATCCGCGAGGCCGGCCTGGGGGTCGGTGCCTCGAAAATGCAGACCGTCTTCCATCACGTGCTGCCCCTCGCCATGCCGGGTGTGCTGACAGGCACCATCATTGGCTTGGCTCACGCGCTGGGCGAAACCGCCCCTCTGCTGATGATCGGCATGAAGGCTTTCATCGTCGAATATCCGGCGACGCCCTTCGACCCGGCAACGGCACTTCCCACCCAGATCTACATGTGGGCGACCGAGCCCGAGCGCGCCTTCACCGAACGCACCTCGGCGGCGATCATCGTGTTGCTCGCCTTCCTGCTCGCCATGAACAGCATCGCCATCATTCTCCGCCGCGCCTTCGAGCGCCGCTGGTAACCGTTTCCTCGGAGTTTCGCCATGTCCGCAGTTCAGACCGCGACGCCTTTCGAGACCGTCCGCACCCCCGATCCAGCCAGCCGGCCGATCAAGATCCACGCGGCGGCCGTCAAGGTCACCTATGGTCAGAAGGAAGCCCTGCACGGGGTTTCCATCGATATCGCCGAGAAGGCGGTCACCGCTTTCATTGGTCCTTCGGGCTGCGGCAAGTCCACCTTCCTGCGCTGCATCAACCGCATGAACGACACGATCGCCGGCGCTCGCGTCGAGGGCACCATCACACTTGATGACCGGAACATCTATGATCCGGACCTCGACGTCGTCGAACTCAGGGCGCGTGTCGGCATGGTGTTCCAGAAGCCGAATCCGTTCCCGAAATCGATCTTCGACAACGTCGCCTACGGGCCGCGCATTCATGGGCTTGCCCGTTCCAAGGCCGATCTCGAGGAGATCGTCGTGACCTCGCTTCAGAGGGCCTCGCTTTTCAATGAGGTGAAGGATCGGCTCAACGAGCCGGGAACCGGCCTTTCCGGCGGTCAGCAGCAGCGGCTTTGCATTGCGCGCGCCATCGCCGTGTCGCCGGAAGTCATCTTGATGGACGAGCCCTGTTCGGCGCTCGACCCGATCGCGACCGCCAAGGTGGAGGAGCTGATCGACGAACTGCGCGCCAACTTCACGATCGTCATCGTGACGCATTCGATGCAGCAGGCCGCGCGCGTGTCACAACGCACCGCCTTTTTTCATCTCGGGCATCTGATTGAAGAAGGCCCCACCGACCACGTCTTCACCAACCCGCTCGAGCAGCGGACGCAAGACTACATCACGGGCCGCTTCGGCTGACCGGAAACGGCAGGAGATTTCCATGGAACATACGGTTTCCGCCTATGACGACGACCTCAAGTCGATCGCACGCATGGTCACAGAGATCGGCGGTCTCGCGGAGCGCGCGGTCGGCGACGCTGTGGAAGCGCTGACCCGCCTCGACATTGGCCTGGCGCAGCGAGTGATCGCCAACGACAAGGAACTCGACAAACTTCAGCGCGACATCGAGGACAAGGCGATCCTGGTGATTGCCCGCCGTCAGCCGATGGCCAGCGATCTCCGGGAAATCGTCGGCGCCATGCGCATCGCCAACGATATCGAGCGCGTCGGTGATCTCGCCAAGAACATCGCCAAGCGCGTCGTCGCCATCAATGGCGTGTTCCCGCACAAGCAGCTCATCACCGGTGTCGAACATCTCTGCGAGATCGCGCTGCAGCAGCTCAAGAAGGTGCTGGATGCCTATGCCAGCCAGGACGATCAGGCGGCCAATGCCGTCCGCCAGCGCGATAATGAGATCGACGCGCTCTACACCTCGCTGTTCCGCGAACTTCTCACCTATATGATGGAGGACCCGCGCAATCTCACCTTCTGCATTCACCTGCTGTTCTGCGCCAAGAACATCGAACGTATCGGCGACCACGCCACCAACATCGCCGAATCAGTACACTATGTGGTGACCGGCCGGTCCTACGAGGACGAGCGGCCGAAAGCCGACACGTCCATCGCCAGTACCATCGCCGGATCCTGAGCTGCGGGAGCTGAAAACGACCATGGCCAAGGTGATGATCGTCGAGGACGAAGAGGCAGTGTCGCTGATGCTGCGCTATAACCTCGAGGCTGAGGGTTTCGAAGTAGAGCAGGCTTTCCGCGGCGATGAGGCCGACATTCGCCTCAAGGAGATCACGCCCGATCTCTTGCTGCTCGATTGGATGTTGCCAGGACTATCCGGCATCGAACTTTGCCGTCGCCTCAGGGCGCGGCCGGAGACCGAGCGTCTGCCGGTGATCATGCTGACGGCGCGTGGCGAGGAATCGGAACGGGTGCGCGGGCTTGCCACCGGCGCCGACGATTATGTCGTAAAGCCCTTCTCGGTCCCGGAGCTGATCGCCCGCGTCAAGGCGATGCTGAGGCGTGCCAAGCCGGAAACGGTATCCAACCTTCTGACGGCCGGCGATATTGAGCTCGACCGGGAGACGCGACGTGTTCGTCGCTCGGCGCGCGAAATCCATCTTGGGCCAACTGAATTCCGCTTGCTGGAATTTCTGATGCAGTCGCCGGGCCGGGTGTTTTCGCGTGAACAGCTTCTCAACGGCGTCTGGGGCCATGACGTTTACGTCGATGAGCGAACGGTCGATGTCCACGTCGGGCGCCTCAGAAAGTCGATCAACCGTGGCCGAGTCCGCGACCCCATCCGCACGGTGCGCGGTTCTGGCTATTCCTTCGACGAGAAATTCGCGGTCGGCTGAGGACGTTGCCGACGGGTCTTCATCATTACGTTCGGCTAGATAGGCTTCGAGGCAGTTTTTTGCCTCGAAGGTTGTTAGGGCGTCTTCGACCGGTATTCGAAGCCGCTTCGGGTGGCTTCTTGTCGCTTACCTTTCGCGCCCTGATGGTCTAGGTTCCCCTCCGATTATGCAGGAGAGGGCCTGATATGCTGGCGGGCAAGCGCATTCTGATCGTCATTGGCGGCGGCATTGCCGCCTACAAGGTGCTCGAAGTCATCCGGCGCCTGAAGGAACGCGGCGCCGAGGTGCGGGTGATCCTGACGCGCTCGGGCAAGGAATTCGTGACGCCGATGACGGTTGGCGCTCTTTCCGGCGAGAAGGTGTTCAGCGACCTGTTCGACCCAACCGAAGAGCAGGACATCGGCCACATCGTGCTGTCGCGCGACACCGATTTGATCCTTGTGGCGCCGGCCACCGCCAATCTCATCGCCCGCATGGCCAACGGCATTGCCGACGAACTTGCCACGGCGAGCCTGCTCGCGGCCGCGGCGCCGATCATCGTCTGTCCGGCCATGAACCAGCGCATGTGGGCACATCCGGCAACCCAACGGAATGCGGCGCAGCTTGCCGCTGACGGCGTCCGCTTTATTGGACCGGCCGAAGGGCGAATGGCCGAGCGTGGCGAAGCCGGCGTCGGCCGTCTGTCCGAACCGATGGAGATCGTTGCCGGCGTAGAGAGCTTTTTTGCTGAAAGAGAACAACCGAAGCCGCTCGCCGGCCGGCATGTGCTCGTGACATCCGGCCCGACCATCGAGCCGATCGACCCGGTGCGCTTCATCACCAACCGCTCCTCGGGCAAGCAGGGACATGCCATTGCCGCCGCTGCCGCGCGCGCCGGCGCATGCGTGACCCTCATATCCGGTCCGGTCTCCATCCCTGATCCCAAGGGCGTCGATATCGTCCGCGTCGAGACGGCGCGCCAGATGCTTGAGGCGGTGATGGCCGCTTTGCCGGCTGATGTAGCGGTGATGGCCGCCGCCGTTTCGGATTGGCGGCCGGCCGCAGTGGCCCAAGAAAAGATCAAGAAGGCGGCCGGCGATCCGCCACCACTTTCCTTTATTGAAAATCCCGACATCCTGGCGACGCTTGGCCATGGCAGGCAGCGGCCGAAATTGATGATTGGATTCGCCGCCGAAACGACTGATGTCAAAGCGAATGCCGCCCGTAAGCTCGCTGCCAAGGGCGCCGACTATATTGTCGCCAATGACGTGTCACCGGAGAGTGGTGTCTTTGGCGGCGACCGCAACAGTGTTCACGTCCTGTCGGCTGCCGGTGTCGAGACTTGGCCGACACTTGGCAAGGACGAGGTCGCCGAACGGCTGATCGCATTGATCGTCGAACGACTCCGCTGATCTTCGATTCGCATCCGCAACGAACCGTATTTTCGAGGTTTTCCAATGGTTGACGTCGCCCTTATGCGCCTGCCGCACGCTCAGGACCTGCCGCTGCCGGCCTATCAGAGCCAGGATGCGGCGGGCGTTGACCTGGTTGCCGCCGTCGAAGCGCCGCTGACACTCTCCCCGCTCGGCCGGGCATTGGTGCCAACTGGTCTCGCCATGGCGCTGCCTTCAGGCTACGAGGCGCAGGTTCGTCCCCGCTCAGGTCTGGCCGCCAAGCACGGTGTCACCGTCCTCAACTCGCCCGGCACTGTTGATGCCGATTACCGTGGTGAGGTGAAGGTGATCCTGATCAACCTTTCGGACACCCCTTTCACCATCGTTCGGGGCGAACGTATCGCTCAGATGGTGATTGCTCCGGTCAGCCGCGTCCGGTTCGTCGAAACCGAGGCGCTTGACGCCACGGCTCGGGGCGCCGGCGGTTTTGGATCAACGGGGCGCTCTTGAGTAAGAGGCAATTCTTTCTCATTTTCTCCCTTAATTCGGGACCATTTTCCAATCCAATGGTTCGTTACGACCTCGGTTGACTGGTAGCGTTCTGCGGCCACCGGTAGAATGGAGCTAATTTCGCAGGGCCTATACCAACGAGGATTTCTCATGAGCGATCTTTCCCGCCGCGGTCGCGGCAAGATCTACGCCTCCATCACCGACACCATCGGCGACACGCCGCTCGTCCGCTTCGACAAGTTGGCCAAGGAGAACGGCGTCAAGGCGACCATTCTCGGCAAGCTGGAGTTCTTCAACCCGATTGCTTCGGTCAAGGACCGCATCGGCGTGGCGATGATCGAAGCGCTGGAAGCGCAGGGAAAGATCAAGCCCGGTGAATCCACCCTGATCGAGCCGACTTCGGGCAATACGGGCATTGCGTTGGCCTTCGTCGCTGCCGCCAAGGGCTATCGGCTTATCCTGGTCATGCCGGAATCGATGTCCATTGAACGGCGCAAGATGCTGAAGCTGCTCGGTGCCGAACTGGAGCTGACCGAAGCTGCCAAGGGCATGAAGGGCGCGATCGCCAAGGCCGGCGAGCTGGCTGCCAGCATTCCCGGCGCCGTCATCCCGCAGCAGTTCGAGAATCCAGCCAATCCGGAGGTGCACCGCATCAGCACGGCCGAGGAAATCTGGAACGATACCGACGGTAAGGTCGACATCTTCGTCGCCGGCATCGGCACCGGCGGCACGATCACCGGCGTTGGCCGCGTGCTGAAGGAACGCAAGCCCGACGTGAAGGTGATCGCCGTCGAACCAACCGAGAGCCCGGTGCTGTCGGGCGGTAATCCTGGTCCGCACAAGATCCAGGGCATTGGCGCCGGTTTTGTGCCGTCGGTTCTCGACACCAAGGTTTACGACGAAATCCTACCGGTTCCCTCAGAAGAGGCACTGGCCACCGCCCGCCAAGTGGCAAAGCTCGAAGGCATACCGGTCGGCATCTCATCGGGCGCGGCGCTGGCGGCGGCGGTCAAGCTTGGCCAGCGGCCGGAAAATGCCGGAAAGACCATCGTGGTGATCGTACCGTCCTTTGCCGAGCGCTATTTGTCGACGGCGCTTTTCGAGGGGCTCGCCTGATCCGCAACTGGCTCGCCAGTTATTTCAGACGCCTTTTTGGCGGCCGGTGCCTTCAGGGTGCCGGCCGCTTTTCTTTTGGCAAGGTCAACGAAAAAGGCAAGGATCAGATCGCCGACGCCGACGTCAGAAACAAGAGCCGCCGCGTCGACCGGATTGAAGAAACGTACCTCGCGCTGACCTTTTTCCTGCCAGTCGTCGAGTTGTTTCTCGATGGCCAGCGGAAAGACGTCGACCAGAACTTTCTCCTGACGCTTGGGAAACTGCTTGATGTAGGTAAAGCGGCCGAAGGGCTTGGGTTCGGCGCTACCGATCAGACCCGCCTCTTCCATGGCCTCGGTTTCAGCGCTCTCGTGCCGCTTGAGGCCTTTGATCGGCCAACCTTTGGGCAATATCCAGCGACCACTGTCTCGAGTGGTGATCATCACCACCTCATAGCCGTGCGGAGTCACCCGATAGGGCAGGGCGGCGACCTGCCGAAATTTCACGAGCGTCGCCTTAGCCACAACCGACCCTTTCGGAGACTTGATCACCAAGCGTCTCTCCAATGCCTGAACGGATGGGAACGAGCGCCGTCGCGGCTCTATGACATAATTCGCCGGCTAATAATACCCAGACCAGACCGGCTGGGAGAATCCCGCATCCCGCGGGACGATCAGGCCGTTTCTGCCTGCTCGCCCTCATGCAAATAGATGGTCCAAATTGCCTTTTCACCGATCGTGGCGATGAACGCGGCGTGCGCTTCCGCCTCGGCCGAAGTCACGCGTGAGGGCAGCGGAAGAGGACGCGGCCGCAGGGCGACGCGACTGCCGGTCTCTCCCGCCGATGTCGTCTGCACGGACACGCTGAGATCGAGGCCGGCCTGGCGTCCGCCCGTGAGTTCGAGGTAGACCTCGGCCAGAAGTTCGGCGTCGAGCAGAGCGCCATGTTTGACGCGCCTGGACCGATCGATACCATAGCGATTGCACAGCGCATCGAGGCTGGCCGGCGCGCCCGGATGCTTGCGGCGAGCCATCATCAGCGTGTCGATGACCCGCTCGGGACCGAAGGTCGTGCGACCCGACACCTTCAGTTCGAAATTGATGAAGCCCATATCGAAACTGGCGTTGTGAGCGACCAGCTGCGCGTCGCCGACAAAGGCCACAAAGGCGTCCGCGACGTCGTCGAAACGTGGCTTGTCGGCCAAAAACTCGTCTGACAGCCCGTGAACGTCGAAGGCTTCCTTGGGCACTGTCCGCCCTGGATTGATATAGACGTGGAAATTGCGTCCGGTCGGGAAGCGATTGACCACTTCAACGCAGCCGATTTCGACCAGGCGGTCGCCGGTCTTGGGATCCAGTCCAGTGGTTTCGGTATCGAAGACGATTTCGCGCATGGCCGAATCTTGCCCGTCGAAGATGGGGATTTCAAGGAAGCCCGGCTGGCTTGTCCCCCACCAATTGCTCAGCCGAACAGTTGGCGAAGAAATACGGCAACCGCGTCCCGGGCTGGGCCCAGGCCTTCACCGGTTGGGACGACGAAATCGGCCCGTGCCCTTTTCTCGGCGTCGGGCATCTGGCGCGCGAGGAGCGCCTCGAACTTCTCCGTTGTCATGCCTGGGCGCGCGAGGACCCGGGCTCGCTGGGCTTCCGCCGGCGCTGAGACGACGACGACCTTGTCAACTTCGTGGTGACGACCAGTTTCGAACAGCAGGGGAACGTCGAGCACCACAGCTGGTGCGCCAGCGGCTCGGGCCTTCTCAAGAAAATCGGTTTCCGCCTGGCGCACCGCCGGATGAACGATGGCTTCCAATCGCCGGAAAGCGTCGACGTCCCCTGAAAGCCGTGCGGCGAGTTTGGCGCGATCGACTCGGCCTTCCACCGTTGTTCCTGGGAAGGTCGTTTCAATCTCCGTGGCAAGCGGCCCATTATAGAGGGCGTGCACGGCAGCGTCGGCGTCGAACACCGGCAGACCTGCTTGCCGGAACAGATCGGCGGTGGCGGTCTTGCCCATGCCGATCGAGCCGGTAAGGCCGATGACGATCAAAGGTCGGCCTCGACCAGTGCGCGAAGTTCAGGCGTCACCGTCGGCCGATGTCCGAACCAGCGGGTAAATCCTGGGACCGCCTGGTGCAGCAGCATGCCGAGACCATCGACGGTGCGAAGACCGCGCGCAGCGGCGGCGGCAAGGAACGGGGTGACCAGCGGTACATAGACAATGTCGGTGATTACCGCGTCGCTTGGCACAACGCTCATGTCGAGATCAACAGCTCCATCGCCCTTCATGCCAAGAGAAGTGGTATTGACGATAAAACCGGCTGTCCTTGCATATCGATTCGCTTCCGAAAGGACGTCGGCCGACACACGGTTCGGATAACGAGCGGCCAAGGCCTCCGCCCGCGACAGGGTGCGGTTGACGATACGCACCATGAAACCACGCTCGACGAGAGCATCCACCACGGCGGCAGCGGCCCCACCGGCGCCAAGCACCAGCGCTTCGTCGGGCGTCTTCGCCCAATCGGGCGCACGGTCGTCAAGATTGGCGATGAAACCAACACCATCGGTATTGTCGGCGCAAAGTTCGCCGTTTTCCATCCATAGCGTGTTGGCGGCGCCAATCCGCTCGACGATCGGCAGACGACCATAGTCGCCGTCGATGCCGAACCGCTCAAGCCAGTGACCATGGATCAGGGGCGAACGCGACTGGCTCACCGGCCAGCCAATGACGGCAGCACGGATCATTGTTCGATCATCCTTTCCTCGCGCAGGAACTCGAGCAGCGGCAGCAGGGGCATGCCGAGAATGGTAAAGTGATTACCCTCGATCTCTTCGAACAGCTGAACGCCGTAGCCCTCGAGGTGATAGGCGCCGACCGACCCCAATATCGCCTCGCCGACAACCGCAAGGTAATGACTTATGAAACGTGTCGACAATGGCCGCATGGTCAGCCTGGCATGATCGACAGCGCGATGAAGGACTTCGCCGTTTCTGGCGAGCGACAAGGCGGAATGAAGTTCATGAGTTCGGCCGGAAAGACGGGCCAGCTGGCGGCCCGCTTGTCTGATCGGCGCCGATAACCAGGTCGCCCGGCCGGCGTAGCGATACCTCCACCGCCTTGACGTCGGCCAGAGCCTGCGCCACGTCGGCTGCGGAAAGGCCGACAAGGTCTTCCTCGATGAGACGCTCGTCGACGTCAGCCGGTACACGCTTGAAGATCAGACCGGCGCCGGTCAGGAGGGCGGCACGGGCGGCGCTCGCCGAGGCAAGGACAAGGCTCATTTTTCAACCGGCGTCGGAAAAGGGATCGAGCATTTTGCCATATCGATGTTGGTCCCAGAGGGCGAGGATTGCGGCGGCGGTTTCCTCGATCGATCGGCGGGTAACGTCGATCATCGGCCAGCCATGTTCGGTGCAGAGGCGCTTGGAATAGAGAATTTCCTGAGCGATCGACGCCTTGTCCACATAGGTTGAGTTCTGGTTCTGATCGGCCAGAGCCAACAGGCGGTTCTGACGAACATGCATGATGCGCTCGGCTGTGGCGACCAAGCAAACGACGAGGGGCCGACGAGCAGCGATCACCTTGTCGGTAATCGGAATGCCTGGCACCAACGGCACATTGGCCGTGCGGATGCCACGGTTGGCGAGATAGATCGACGTCGGCGTCTTCGAGGTGCGACTGATGCCGATCAGGATGACATCGGTTTCCTCAATGTCGTCGGGAAGGGCGCCATCATCATGCGCCAAGGTGAAGTTGAGCGCGTCGATGCGCTTGAAATAATCGGCGTCCATGGCGTGCTGCGCACCGGCCTTGCCGATCGCCTGCACCTTGAAGAAGGAACGGAACACATCGAAAACTGGCCGCAACACGTCGATGCAGGGGATGGCGGCGGCCTGGCAGGCCTCCTCGAGCCGGATGGCGAGGTCCTGTTGCACGAGCGTGTAAAGAACAATGCCCGGTGCCGCCTCGATATCGGCGATGACGCGCTCGATATGCCGAACCGACCGGACCAGCGGATAGATATGCTCGATTGCCACCATCGATTCATATTGGGCGGTGGCCGCCCGGCCAACGGCAAGCAGCGTCTCGCCGGTGGAATCGGAGACGAGATGGATATGGAAATAGGTCTGGCCCCGCTTCATAACCGACATGCTCCCGAAGGACGAGGCGCAGCATCTCAGATGGCGCAGTGCTTGGCGAGTTCTTTTTTATTTCTTCCAATCAATGACTTGAGGGCTTTATTTGGCCGACAATCCACAGACGGACGCCCGTGGCTTGGACAGACGTGGAGAAAAACAGCGTTGGCGGGGGTACCTGACCGACCCCTGTGGGTAAGCCATAAAACCATCAACAGGACCGCCAAATGGGTATCACGTCGACGGTGCTTGTGGGCACTGTGCAAAAGCGATGCTGGTCCTTAACGGTTCATTAACTCTTCGACGGTCATCCCCATTAACCATTCGTTAAGACTTGCGGCATTCCGCCATCCGATAAAGTTTTCCACAAAAGTCACAGGCTGGTGGTTCGAACGTTCCCCGACAGATGGCCGAAGAGGCCTTGTATGGTTCCGATTGTGGAGGGGCGACAATCCCTGCTATCCCTCGGCAATAAGAAAAAGAAAGTCTCTTCAAATAGGATTCTTACCTTGGAAACGGCCGACGGCGCGACCACGACGAAGACAAACAAGATGGCTATGAAACGTCGCCTTCTCAGAGTTCTCGACGGAGAGCGACTATGGCCGCCGCCGGTTTGGATGATGCGTCAAGCCGGACGCTATCTTCCCGAATATCGAGCGACACGAGCCAGAGCGGGATCTTTCCTCGATCTCTGCTACGCTCCCGCTCTTGCCACCGAGGTGGCGCTGCAACCGATCCGTCGCTTTGGCTTCGATGCGGCCATTCTGTTTTCCGATATCTTGGTCGTCCCGCATGCCCTCGGCCAGAAGGTCTGGTTCGTCGAGGGTGAGGGCCCGAGGCTCGAGCCGGTCGACCTGGCTCACCTTGCCCTGGAACCGGATCGTCTGCTTGCGCGGCTTGAGCCAGTCATCGAGACGGTGTCCTCCATCCGTGCAGCGCTTTCTGACGAAACGGCGCTTCTCGGTTTCTGCGGCGCGCCCTGGACGCTCATCACCTACATGATTGCCGGGCACGGCACGCCGGACCAGATGCCGGCTCGACGGGCGGCACTTATCGATCCAATAGGCGTTGATCGGCTGGTCGATATCCTGGTGGATGCTTCGATCAGCTACTTGGCTGCCCAGCTCAGGGCGGGCGCCGACGCGGTGCAGATCTTCGATACTTGGGCTGGGGTGCTGGATGACGCTGGCTTCCGGCGTTTCGTGATCGAACCAACCCGCCGTATCGTCGAGGGCTTGCGCGCAAAGATACCGGGCGCGCGGGTCATCGGCTTTCCAAAAGGGGCAGGCGGCCATCTACCGGCCTATGTGCGGGAGACCGGCGTCGATGCGGTCGGTATCGATTGGCAAGCCTCGCTGGATTTTGTTCGAGACGATGTCCAACGGCTTGTTGCGGTTCAAGGCAATCTGGATCCGCTGCATCTCGTCACCGGCGGGGACATGTTGGACGCGGCTGTCGATCGCATCCTTGCCCGGTTGGGCGAGGGCCGACTGATCTTCAACCTTGGCCATGGCATCACGCCGGACGGCTCGGTCGACAATGTCGCGCGCATGCTGGCGCGGGTGCGTGGCGTTGGGGGACGATGATGGGGCTCGGTTATGACTGGATCAAGATCGGTCACCTGTTTTCGGTGATCGCCTGGATGGCCGGTATCTTTTATTTGCCACGTCTTTTCGTGTACCACGCCGATGCTGAAACCGGCTCAGTGCAGTCGGAAACCTTCAAGGTGATGGAACGCCGGTTGCTGAAGGGTATCATGCGGCCGGCGATGTATGGCACGTGGGGGTTCGGCCTCTGGCTGGGAGTAAAGGGGGTATGGTTTTCAACCTCGTCCTGGCTTTGGCTGAAACTCCTCTTTGTGCTTGGCCTGACTGTCTACCATTATCAGCTGGATGCTTGGCGGAAGGCCTTTGAGCGGGATGCGAATCAGCACGCTTCGCGTTTCTTCCGCATGATGAACGAGCTGCCGACGGTGATCCTCTTCGCTATTCTGGTCCTCGTCGTCCTGAAGCCATTTTGAAGGCCAGGATGGGACCCTCGTAATCCCTCACGTCTTGCCGCGCCGGACGGAACAGGGTATAGCGAAATCGTCCCTCACTTCGCGGACAGGCGTCTTCCGGCCGAGAAGGTTCGGAAAGTTTCTCCCGCGACGGCTCCCCGCCGTTGCTGCCAGCCCGCGTCCTTCGGAAAAGATCGTCGATGCGTATCCCCAAGTAGGGGCATTTTCTGTTTTCGGCTTCGATTCCTATTTCCAGCTAAGAGATGCCTTGTCCATGTCGGAGATGAAACTCCAGGATCTCAAGAAGAAGACCCCCACCGAACTTCTGGCGGTTGCCGAAGAGGTCGAGGTGGAGAATGCCTCGACCATGCGCAAGCAGGAATTGCTGTTTGCCATTCTCAAGCAGCTCGCCGAACAAGAAGTCGATATCATTGGCGAGGGTGTTGTCGAAGTGCTCCAGGATGGCTTTGGCTTCCTGCGTTCGCCCGACGCCAACTATCTGCCGGGTCCCGACGACATCTACATTTCGCCGGCGCAGATTCGCCGCTTCTCGCTCAGGACCGGTGACACCGTCGAAGGGCAGATTCGCAGCCCGAAGGAAGGCGAGCGCTATTTTGCGCTGCTCAAGGTCAACACGGTCAATTTCGAGGACCCGGAGAAGGCGCGCCACAAGGTGCACTTCGACAACCTGACGCCGCTTTATCCCGACGAGCGCTTTCGCATGGAAGTCGAGGGCGTGCCGTCGAAGGATTTCTCGGCCCGCGTCATCGATATCGTGGCGCCGCTTGGCAAGGGGCAGCGCGCGCTGATTGTGGCGCCGCCGCGGACCGGCAAGACCGTTCTGCTGCAGAACATCGCCCATTCGATCACCACCAATCATCCCGAATGCTACCTGATCGTTCTCTTGATCGACGAGCGTCCGGAAGAAGTGACCGACATGCAGCGTTCGGTGCGGGGCGAGGTGGTTTCCTCGACCTTCGACGAGCCGGCGACCCGCCACGTTCAGGTGGCGGAAATGGTCATCGAGAAAGCCAAGCGGCTGGTTGAGCATGGTCGCGACGTGGTCATTCTGCTTGATTCGATTACCCGTCTCGGCCGCGCCTATAACACGGTGGTACCGTCTTCCGGCAAGGTGCTGACCGGTGGTGTCGACGCCAACGCGCTGCAGCGGCCGAAGCGCTTCTTTGGTGCGGCTCGCAACATCGAGCAGGGTGGCTCCTTGACCATCATCGCGACGGCCCTGATCGATACCGGCAGCCGTATGGACGAGGTGATTTTCGAAGAGTTCAAGGGCACCGGCAACTCGGAAATCATTCTGGATCGCAAGATCTCGGACAAGCGCGTGTTCCCGGCCATTGATATCCAGCGCTCCGGCACCCGCAAGGAAGACCTGCTGGTGGTCCCGGATAAGCTCAAGAAGACCTTCGTTCTCCGCCGCATTCTCAATCCGATGGGCACGACGGACGCAACCGAGTTCCTGTTGGACAAGCTGCGTCAGACGCGAACCAACAGCGACTTCTTCGATTCCATGAACACTTGACACGCTGTCGGTGTTTCACGTGAATCATCGGCGGTCATCGATTCGCTGCCGTTCCGTTTGTTGCACCACCTCCAAAGGGCCCGTTGGGCCCTTTGCCATTTCCAGATCTTAGCTTAAGCACGCTCCGAACGGATAGTATCGTCTGCTCGGCAGCGCCGGATAACTGGCAATCGCGACGAAAGGATTGAGTCGTGTCCGATACGATCTTCGCTTTGTCGTCCGGGATATTGCCAAGCGGTGTCGCGGTGATCCGTGTCTCCGGGCCTAAAGTCCGATTCGCACTCGAAATGACAGTTGGCCGGTTGCCGGCGCCCCGTACCGCGGCCCTGCGGACCATCAGTGGCGCCGATGGTGAGGTGATCGATCGTGGACTGGTGTTGTTTTTTCCGGCGCCCAACAGCTTCACCGGCGAAGACGTTGCCGAGTTCCACTTGCATGGCGGCAGGGCGGTGGTGGCAGCCTTCGTTGCCTTCCTTGGAGGTCTGCCGGGGCTACGGCTCGCCGAGGCGGGCGAGTTCACTCGCCGTGCTTTCGACAACGGCCGGCTTGATCTCGGCGCCTGGTCGATCTGCGGGCACATGTGGAGGCCGACCTCGATTTCTCCGACGAGGACGATGTCCCGGATGATGTTTCCGGCGCAGTCAGCAGGGATGCTGTCGCCTTGCGCATAGAGATGGAGCGCGAGCTCTTGGCTGGCCAACGCGGCGAACGGATTCGCGACGGTTTCGAAGTGGTGGTGCTCGGCCCACCCAACGCCGGCAAGTCCAGCCTGGTCAACGCGCTGGCCGAACGCGAAGTCGCCATTGTTACCGATATTCCGGGCACGACCCGAGACCTCGTGGAGGTTCACCTCGATCTCGGTGGCTACGCGGTTACGTTGGTGGATACCGCTGGCCTGCGCGACGGTGGTGATGTGATCGAGGCCGAGGGTATGCGGCGGGGCAGGGCGCGCGCGGCTGCGGCTGATCTGATCCTGTGGCTCGATGATCGGGCCGGTGTTCCTCCTCGGGAGGTCATGACGCTTGGCGGGCCGGTGTTGAGCGTCCACACCAAGGGCGATCTGCATCCATCCAATAGCGAGGGGCTGATGGTCTCGATTTACGATCGGGCTTCGGTGGACCGGCTCCTTCACTGCTTGTCCCAGGAGGCCGGCAGTCGTCTCGGGGGCGAAGCGCCACTGGTCAGTCGAGCACGTCAACGGCAATGCCTGGAACAGGCCGTCGACGCGCTAGCCGGCATAGGAGCTCCAGGCCTTCCGGCGGAGATCGTGGCCGACCGCCTGCGCCAGGCGGGTGACGCCCTCGGTCGGCTGACGGGCCGCATCGATGTCGAAGAGGTGCTCGGCGCGATATTCTCGACCTTCTGTATCGGCAAATAATCGATTCCTATCCGAAACGATCTTCCGATCCGGGTGCGACTGATATCCACCACGGCGCCTCCGTGATCGAGGCAAGTGAATCGGGCCTCCGGTCTAGTCGCAAAAAATTAACGGTGTTTCACGTGAAACACTCCACAGCTTGTGGAAAACTATACGGATTCGCTACCGAACCGATTCCGGAAAACAGCCAAGTTTGCCCCGAAGCTCGCCCAAAAGCCCAGAAATCAGCGCTTTCAGCTTTGACCTTTCGGCCCGTTTTGTCCTATTAAGACCACCCCAAGGCCTCGGAGCTGGCGTCAGTGACGCGGGGATCAGGTGTGGATGCTCCTGTGATAACGGGTGCCGCGGCCAATTTTGCCAAGCTTGGCGACTTGCAACATCAGGAACGATGGTGAGCGAACTGGAACGCTTCGACGTTATTGTCATCGGTGGTGGCCATGCCGGCGCCGAGGCGGCGCATGCCGCGTCGCGCAGCGGCGCGAAGACGGCGCTGGTTACCCACGCTTTCTCTACGGTCGGCGCCATGTCCTGCAATCCGGCCATCGGCGGTTTGGGCAAGGGGCATTTGGTACGTGAGGTCGATGCCCTCGATGGCCTGATGGGGCGGGTCGCTGATGCGGCCGGCATCCAGTTTCGTTTGCTCAACCGGCGCAAGGGGCCGGCTGTCCGTGGTCCTCGCGCCCAGGCCGACCGTAAGCTCTACAAGGCGGCGATGCAGGCGGAAATCGCTTCTGCTGTCGATCTCACGGTCATCGAAGGGGAAGCTGACGATATCGTGGTATCGGATGGCCGCGTCGGGGCGGTGGTCATGGCTGATGGGCGTCGGCTGGCCTGTGGCGCTGTTGTCTTGACGACTGGCACTTTCCTATCTGGCCTTATTCATCTCGGACCCAAAACGACGCCCGCCGGGCGTATCGGCGAAAAACCCGCCTTGGGTCTGTCTCGCACGCTTTCGCGGCTCGGTTTGCGGCTGGGGCGGCTAAAAACCGGTACACCGCCCCGTCTCGACCGGCATTCCATCGATTACACGGCCCTCGAATTCCAGCCGGGCGATGACGAGCCTGAGCCCTTCTCGACATTAACCGCCGCCATCAGCCAGCCGCAGGTGGCCTGCCATATCACCCGCACGGTCGAGGCTACCCACCGGGTCATCCGCGATAACGTCCACCGTTCACCGATGTACTCGGGCCAGATCGGTAGCCGCGGTCCGCGCTATTGTCCGTCCATCGAGGACAAGATCGTTCGCTTCGGCGATCGCGACGGCCACCAGATTTTCCTGGAACCGGAAGGGCTGGACAGCGATCTCGTCTATCCGAACGGTATCTCGACATCCCTGCCGGAGGATGTGCAGGACGCCATCATCGCCTCCATTCCCGGTCTCGAACAGGCGCGTATCGTCCAATATGGCTATGCCATCGAATACGACCACATTGATCCCCGCGAGCTGCAGCCGACGCTGGAAGCCAAGAAGCTGACTGGCTTGTTCCTGGCTGGCCAGATCAACGGCACCACCGGCTATGAAGAGGCGGCGGCGCAGGGACTGGTTGCCGGTCTCAATGCCGCCCGGCGGGCTGGTGGAAGCGACGGCGTCACCTTCGACCGTGCCGAGGCCTATCTCGGCGTGATGATCGATGACCTCGTCACCAAAGGCGTCAGCGAGCCCTATCGCATGTTTACCTCGCGCGCCGAGTACCGGCTGTCCCTCAGGGCCGATAATGCCGACCAGCGCCTGACCGGCAGAGGTATTGCCCTTGGCGTCGTTAGAGCGCAGCGCGCTGAGGCCTTCTCGACGAAGATGGCGGCGCTCGAGACGGCGCGACAGTCGGCCCGCTCGCTATCTCTCAGTCCGCGTGAGGCCGAAGCGCATGATCTTGCCCTCAACCAGGACGGTGTGCGGCGAACGGCTTACGAACTCTTGTCCTATCCGGACATGTCACTCGCCCGTCTGGCCGCCATCTGGCCTGAGCTGGGTCGTTTCGATCGGGTCACGACGGCGGCGCTGGAAACCGAAGCGCTCTATGCGGTCTACCTCAATCGTCAGGATGCCGATATTGCCGCTTTCCGGCGCGATGAGGCGCGTGCGCTGCCGACCGATCTCGATTATGGGACTGTGACGGGTCTTTCCAACGAAGTGCGGCAGAAGCTCGAGGCGGTGCGGCCCGCGACCCTCGGGCAGGCTGGGCGTATCGATGGTGTAACACCAGCCAGTTTGACGCTGCTTCTCGCCCATCTGCGCAAACTCGCGGCGCAGCCGAAAGGGGCGGTGGCCTGATGGTTGGCAAGGCGAACAAGATCACGGCAAACGACCCCGATGGTCTCGACGCCGTGCGGGCCATTTTGCCGCTCGATGCGGCGATGGAAGCGCGCTTCGCGACCTATGTCGAGCTCGTCCGGAAATGGCAGCCCGTCAAGAACCTGGTGGCGCCATCAACATTGCCGGATATTTGGCGCCGGCACGTTGCCGATGGCGCGCAGGCTTTCGCCGCGTTTCCGACCGCGAAACGATGGCTTGATCTCGGTTCCGGCGCCGGTTTTCCGGGACTTGTGACCGCCATTCTATTGGCTGATGTCGAGGGGGGGGGCGTTACCCTGGTCGAGTCCAACGGCCGCAAGGCGGCTTTTCTGCAAACGGTCGCCCGCGAACTGAAATTGCCGGCCAAGATCATTTGCGACCGTATCGAGTCGGTTCCGGAACGACTGGCCGACAATGCCGATCGATTCGATGCCGTATCGGCGCGTGCGCTCGCTTCGCTCGACAAGCTTTTGGCCTATGCCGAGCCTTGGTTGACGACGGGTGCGACCGGCGTTTTCCACAAGGGCCAGGATTTTGATGCAGAGCGCCGGCAAGCCGCTCTCGCGTGGAGTTTCGATCTGGTAGAACAGCAGAGCCGGATCGAACCCGATAGCCGCATTGTCCTCGTCGATCACGTCCGCCGGCTGCCGACGCCCGGCCTTCCAGAGCAGGATGCCCGCCGATGAACCGCCTTCCCTTGAGTCCCCGCGTGTTGTCGTTGGCCAACCAGAAAGGTGGGGTCGGCAAGACCACGACCGCCATCAACCTCGGCACGGCGCTTGCCGCCATCGGCGAGGAAGTGCTGATCATCGATCTCGATCCACAGGGTAACGCCTCAACTGGTCTCGGCATCGATCGCAAGTCGCGCAAGGTGTCGACCTACGATGTGCTGATTGGCGAAGCGGAGCTTCGGGAAGCGCTGGTACCAACGGCGGTCCCGCGCCTTACCGTGGCGCCGTCGACGCTGGACAACCTGGGCGTCGAGCTGGAAATTGCCAGTTCCGGGGACCGCGCCTACCGTCTCAGAAAGGCCATCGCTCGGCATGTCGAGGCGTTGGACGATTTGGGATCGCGGGAGAAGCGCTTTACCTATGTGCTGATCGACTGCCCGCCGTCACTCAATCTTCTCACCATCAACGCCCTGTCGGCGTCGCATTCCATCCTGGTGCCGCTGCAATGCGAGTTTTTCGCGCTTGAGGGGCTGTCGCAGCTTCTGTCCACCGTCGAACAGGTCAAGCGCAGCCTCAATCCTGAACTCGGCATCCACGGCATTGTGCTCACCATGTATGACGGCCGCAATAACCTGAGCGCCCAGGTGGTGCAGGATGTTCGCACCAACATGGGGGATGCCGTTTACGAGACGATCATTCCGCGCAACGTCCGCGTTTCCGAAGCACCGTCCTATGGAAAGCCGGCGCTGCTCTACGATCTCAAGTGCAGCGGCAGTCAAGCCTATCTGAAGCTGGCCTCCGAAATCATCCAGCGCGAGCGGCGCTTCCGCGCGGTCGCGGCTTAAAGCGTTTCTGGTCCGAAACTAAGCTTTCGGGCGGGCGCAGGATAATGGAATTACGAGACCCTGTTTCCGAACGGTTACAGAGGTTTATGAAAGCGAAGGGGAAGTCATGAGCAGCGTCAACGACGAGAGCGGACGTCGGCGGCTCGGCCGGGGACTGGCAGCGCTGATTGGCGACGCCAGCTCGGAATTCGAAGTAGTGGAGCGGGTGCGCGGCCTTCGCAAGGTGGCGATTGACCTCATCCGGGCCAATCCCAAGAACCCGCGCCGGCTGTTCAAGGAAGAGGAACTCGACGAACTGGCCGGCTCGATCCATCAGCATGGCATGATCCAGCCAGTGGTGGTGCGGCCGGCGCCAGGGGGCGGCAACGGTTACGAGTTGATTGCCGGCGAACGTCGCTGGCGGGCAGCTCAGAAGGCCGGCCTGCATGAGATCCCCGTCGTTATCCAGGACGTCACCGATCGTGAGGCGATGGAGATCGCCATCATCGAGAACGTTCAGCGGCAGGATCTCAATCCACTGGAAGCAGGAATTCGAATATACGCAGAATGACCTTGCCGCGGTGATCGGCAAGAGCCGCAGTCACGTCGCCAACACGCTACGCCTCCTCAAGCTGCCGGAATCGGTGAAGCAGTACCTCAACGACGGTGCGATGACTGCTGGCCACGCTCGTGCGCTGATCGCCGCGCCCGACCCGGCAGCGCTGGCCAAGCGCATCGTTGAGGAAGGCTTGACGGTGCGTTCGGCCGAGACCCTGGCACAGGCGACGATTTCCGAACCGCATGGCCGGGCAAAGACGGCAAAGCCGGACAAGGATGCGGATACCCGGGCGCTTGAGAAGCGCCTGTCGGATGTCCTGGGATTTTCCGTGGAGATCCGCCACAAGCCCAATGGTTCAGGCGAGGTGCGGCTGCACTACGCCAGCCTCGAGCAGCTCGACGATATCGTTCGCCGTCTGGAAGTTTGAGCTTTCCCAGTTCGATTCGTAAACGAAACGCCCCGGCGGAGTATCGCCGGGGCGTTGTCATTTCGGATCCGTATCCGATTTTCTTAGATTATGAATTCGCTTTGAAAATCAACAGGATGCCGCTTTCGAAATGAATGACAAGCGATTTATCAAGCAGATCGTCAGCGTTGTGATAGCGCCTTCACCATACGGTCGATGCCTTCGTCGAGAAGAGCTCGCGGGCAACCGAAGTTAACGCGAACATGCTGATCATCGCCGCCGAAGCTCGGGCCGGGATTGAAGGCGACCTTGGCCTTGTCGAGGAAGAAGCGGTAAGCGTCACCCAGTTCGAGAGCCGAGCAATCGAGCCAGGCGAGATAGGTGGCCTCCGGCGCATAGATGCGAACTTCCGGAATCTCCTGCCCGAGGCGGCCGATCAGGTGGTCTCGATTGGCCTCGAGATAGGAGAGAAGCGCTTTCTTCCACGGCCGACCATGCCGAAGCGCTGCCTCGGTGGCGACGAGACCGAGTACATTGGCACCTTCACTCATGCCAAGGCTGGCGGCGGCGAAGCGAAGGCGCAACTCAGCGTCGGGAATGATGGCATAGCGATTTCCGGCGACAGTGCGGCGATCGGTACGTGCTGGTTACCGCCGTAGATGACGTCGCAATGAATCTCATCCGAAATGATCACCGCGCCAGATGCGAGGCAGGCTTTGGCAATCGCCTCAAGCTCGGCCCGTGTCCGCACCTTACCGGTGGGATTATGCGGATTGCACAGCAGGAACGCTTTTGCATCGGCCAGCGCACCGGTTAGCCGATCGATGTCAACAGCCGAACCTTCGGAGATGGGCCGCACCGGCACGTCGACGCGGGTCAGTCCCCAGTTGCCGGCAGCGGCGAGGATCGGCGGATAGACGGGCGTTTCCACCACCAGACGATCGCTGGGGTCAGTGAAGGCCTTGAGTGCTTGATTGAAACCGGGAACTACGCCGGGCAGGAACACAATATCGGCCGGCGATATGGACCAACCGTAGAGATCCTGCATGTCGGCGGCGATCACATCGCGCAGCGTCGCCGGGCCGGGACCGCCGTAGCCGAATACCGGGTGGTCGAGTCGATCGCGCAAGGCAGCGGCGATGGGCTCGGCGACCGGGAAATCCATGTCGGCCACCCACATCGGCAGCACGTCCTCCGGATAACGGTCCCACTTCGAGGTGGGGACCTGCCGTCGGTCGAGGACGGTATCGAAGTCGTGGGCAGCCATGAAGGAAATATCCTTGTCGTAGAAGCGGATCGGACAACACTAGACCCAAAGTGCGGAGTTGATCCAGCCCTTCAGGTTTGAGGAAAGACGATGGGGGAAGGGGACTGTCAGCCGGCTCACTTGGATTCGATGAGATCCCAGCGGTTGCCGTAAAGATCTTCGAACACGGCGACAGTGCCATAAGCTTCAAAGCGCGGCTCTTCCAGGAAACGGACGCCTCGGTTCAGAAACAGTGCGTGATCGCGGGCGAAGTCGTCGGTTTCCAGGAACAGGAAGACGCGGCCCCCCGTCTGATCGCCAACATGTGCCGCCTGTTGCGGGCCATCGGCGCGGGCGAGCAGCAGAGCGGTGCCGCCCTTGGCGGGACCGACCCGCACCCAACGCTTGCCATCGCCCAGCGGTGTGTCGTCGAACAACGAAAATCCGAGCTTGCCGACGTAGAATGCAATCGCCTCGTCATAATCGGCAACCACTAGGGCCAAGCTGGTGATCGTCCGATTCATGTGGACTCCTTGGGAGCGGCCGGCTGCTCGACGGCATGGCGCGACAGAAGCGGCAATTGGGCGATCGAGAACACCAGGGTCAGTGGCATGATGCCCCAGACCTTGAAAGCGACCCAGAATTCGGTCGTCTGGGTGCGCCAGATCAGCTCGTTGAGGATCGCGAGCAGGAAAAAGAACAAGCCCCAGCGGATCGTCAGCTTGCGCCAGCCGGCATCATCGAGATGGAACGCACCATCGAAAACGTAGCCGAGCAGCGTCTTGCCGAACAGCAGCCCGCCCAAGAGCGCACCGCCGAACAGGCAGTTGACGATGGTCGGCTTCATCTTGATGAAGGTGTCGTCATGCAGCACCAGGGTCAGCGTGCCGAAGATGGCGACGACGATGCCTGTCACCAATGGCATGATGGCGAGGCGCCGGTTGATCAGCCAGGACGCTACCAGCGCCACCGCCATCGCTGCCATGAAGGCGCCGGTGGCGGCGAAGATGCCGAAGCGGCCATTGGCAAAGAAGAAGACGAGAAGCGGCCCGAGTTCCAGCCCAAGCTTGAGCCAGGGATTTTCGGCCTTGCGGGCAGTGGCGGGCAGGTCGGTCATCAATCACTCCTGGCAAGCAGCCATCATTTGTATTTCGAATAGTTGATCTGGAACCACTCGGGATTGGTCTGGGTGCCGATCTTGGTCTCATAGATGGCGACCGTAGTATCCAGTCCCTGATCGTCTGTCACGGTCCACTGTTTCAGCTCGGTGGTCTTGGCGTCGAAGTAGAGTGTCAGGTGGTTGGTGACAAAGGTACCAGGGTCCTGAAGGCGGATGACGATGAAGTCGGAATCGGCGCTGACCGATTGTACGACCGCTTCCTCAAGAAGATCGATGTTCTTGTCGAGCAGGAAACGCAATGGCGTTTCCGACAGAAGGTATAGTGTCTGCGACTGCATCGCCTTGTCGTCGACCGCCACCGTCTTCCCGTCGACGGTGATGTCGAGCTGCGCCGGCGGATAGTAGCGGAAACGCATCTTGCCGGGACGGTCGATGACGAAATAGCCGGTGGTTTCGCTGCCGTCGGGCGCCGTTTGCAGGAATTTGCCTTCGAAGGTGGTGATCGCGTTGAAATAGCGATTGACCGCCTGCACCGTGGTGAGCTGCTCAGGCGAGAGATTGGCGAGGTTGGGTTTGGCAGCCGCGCCGGTTACCGCAACGGGGATCGCCGCTGCCGTAAAAGCCAATGTGAGGCCGGCGGCACCAATGCCATTCAGGAACGCGCGGCGCCCCATCCTCAAGGTTTGAAACATCGCGGACACCCTCTCCTTTGTCGCCTCCCGCGCCGGCGCGGGAGGTTTCGGCAAACGATTCTCCTCACTTAAAGACCAGATGATGGCGAAACAAGGTGGAGCTTTCTCCATCGTCTTGACAATACGGCCGGTGACACCACAGACAGGCACAACAGGCCGGTGCAATGGAGAGCGTTGCTGGCGGTTCTGGCCGCCGGCGTGGCGACCTCGACGGAGAATGGAGGGCAGCATGACCATTTCCGAAGCCCTTGGACGGGTGCGGGCAGCGATCGAGGGTGCCGAGGCGGAGGCCGGCCGGCCAGCCGGTTCGGTGACGCTGATTGCCGTCTCCAAAACCTTTCCCGAGGCAGACGTCCGGACGGCCATCGCCGCCGGACAGCTGGTTTTCGGCGAAAATCGCGTCCAGGAGGCGGCGACTAAGTTTCCGTCGGTGAAAGCGGATTTTCCCGCCGTGGAGCTGCATCTGATCGGACCGCTGCAGTCGAACAAGGCGCACGAGGCGGTTGCTCTGTTCGATGTGATCCATAGCGTCGACCGGGAGAAGATCGCCGCTGCGCTCGCCAAGGAAATGCAGGCGCAAGGCCGCTTCCCCAAGCTGCTCGTTCAGGTCAATACCGGCGAGAGGCGCTGTCGCGAGGTGCACGGCCTCACCATCGCTGGGCTGATGTGCATTCCGCCGGTCGGCGATCCGCCGGCGCCGCATTTCGCGTTGCTCGACGAGCTGGCGCGACGGGCCGGCGTGCCTTTCCGCTCGATGGGCATGTCGTCGGATTATGAGACGGCGATCGGCCAGGGCGCGACGCACGTGCGTGTCGGCAGCGCCATCTTTGGCTATCGGGATTATGGGGCTGCCTGACCGACGAGGGCCTTGTTGATCGCCGGCTTCAATTCGGCCGAAATCCGCTCCGGGGTGAGCGGTCCGACCAGCTTGGCAACAATGCGGCCATCCGCCACCACGAAGGTTTCCGGTACGCCGTAGACCCCCCAGTCGATACCGACGCGGCCGTTTCGGTCGGCGCCGATGGCGACGTAGGGATTGCCGAGGCCATTGAGGAAACGCAGCGCCTGATCGTCGGCGTCCTTGTAGTTGAGACCGTAGAGGCGGATCCGTTGGTCTTTGGCAAGATCGGTCAGGAGGGGATGCTCGGCCCGGCAGGGCGCGCACCAGCTGGCAAATACGTTGACGACAAAAACGCCCTTGGCGAGATCGCTGCTCGAAAGACCGGGAACCGGTGCCCCATCCCGTGTCAGGCCGGCAACGCCATCAAGGCGAAAATCGGGGACCGGCTTGCCGATCAGCGCCGATGGCACCTCCGATGGGTCGCCGGCGCCAAGTCTTGCATAAAACAAGACGGCGAGTGCCAGAAACAAGGCGAGTGGGACGAGCGCAAGAAATCCGACGCGACGGCGCGATGGTTTGCTCACGCCTGCGTCTCCAGGGGCGTCTCGGGTGCCAGGCGGGCGGCGGCGCGTGCCGAACGGCGGGTCACACCGCGCGCTTCGAGAGCGGCGAGCGTGTTGCTGAGCCGGCGATGATCGAGAACGATCCAGACCGTCAGGCCGAAAGTGGCGAGTGCCGCCGCTCCGTAGCTCAGCAGAATGAATCCGGCATAAGGGCCGAGCACTGCGATCATCGGATGGCTCCGGCGGCTGTCAGGCCAAGGGCGCGGATGCGCCGGCGCAGGATCTCGTTGCGCATGGCGGCCAGATGCAATGTGACGAGAAGAGACGTAAAGGCCAGCGCCATGGCGGCGAGCGGTATCAGCATGGTGGCGTCGATCGTCGGGCCACCGAGGCGGAACACCGAGGCGGGTTGATGTAGCGTGTTCCACCAGTCGACCGAGAACTTGATGATCGGCAGGTTGACGGAGCCAACGAGGATCAGGATCGCCGCGGCGCGGGCGCCCCGTGTCGGGTCTTCGATGGTGCGCCAGAGGGCGATGAGACCGAGGTACATGATGAACAGCACCAGCACCGACGTTAGGCGGGCGTCCCATTCCCAATAGGTGCCCCACATCGGCCGGCCCCACAGTGAGCCGGTAACCAGCGCCAGGGCCGTAAACGTGGCACCGATCGGCGCGGCGGCCCGAGCGGCGACATCGGCGAGCGGGTGCCGCCAGACCAGCGTGCCAAGGGCGGCGATGGCCATGATGGAATAGGTCAACATGGAGAGCCAGGCGGCGGGCACGTGGATGTACATGATCCTGACGGTTTCGCCCTGAAGGTAGTCGGCGGGCGAGTGGGCGACCAGAGCAAGGCCTGCGATAAACAGAACAAGCGTAAGGCCAGCCAGCCAGGGAATCAGGCGGCCGGCAAATGCCAGAAAACGGGTGGGATTGGCCAGGTCGGCGAGGGACATGCTTGCCTCGGGGCGGGGGCGACAGGCGCCAGTCGCGGCTTCGACGTATTCCAGGCTGCACACATAGCCGATTTCATCGGCAGCCGGCAATCCGGGGCTGCGCGCGGCACGCCCCAGGTTAGCTATAAAGTCAGTCCCCCAGCCCGGCGATGGCGCGCGCAAAGTCGCGGGCAGCGAAGGGTTCGAGATCATCGATACCTTCGCCGACGCCGATGAAGTGCACCGGCAGGCCAAACTTTTCGGCGATGGCAACGAGAATGCCGCCGCGTGCCGTACCATCGAGCTTGGTCATGACCAGGCCGGTAACGCCCGCAGTTCGGCCGAAGACTTCCACCTGGGAGACGGCGTTCTG
>JAGSYV010000215.1 GCA_018262505.1 Pseudomonadota bacterium | reverse complement strand
GTTCGACATGCAGGCGCAATCGATCCGCAGCCGCGACCCCAAGCGGGGGGAAAGCTGGCGGCTCGATTTCGTCACCTGGTCGGCCGAGAACACCGAGGCGTTCGCCGGGTTGCACAACCAGGGCCGCATCATCCTGCTGCTGTTCGACGAAGCCTCGGCGATCGCCGACAAGGTGTGGGAGGTGGCCGAGGGGGCGCTGACCGACGAGGGTACGGTGATCCTGTGGGTGGCCTTCGGCAACCCGACGCGCAACGCCGGCCGCTTCCGCGAATGCTTCCGCCGGTACCGCCACCGCTGGCAGACGCGGCACATCGACAGCCGGGACGTGGAGGGCACCAACAGGGCCTATCTGCAATCGATCGTCGATGATGCCGGCGGCGAGGACAGCGACGTGGCGCGCTACCGGGTGCGCGGCGAATTCCCCAGCCAGTCGCCGATGCAGTTCATCAGCGAGGCCGACGTGGAGGCGGCGCGGGCGCGGCACCTCAGGCCCGAGCAATATCGCTTCGCGCCCAAGATCATCGGCGTCGATCCGGCGTGGACGGGCGCCGACACGGTGGAGATCGTGCTGCGCCAGGGCCTGACGACGCGGAACCTCGCCAGCCTGCCGAGGAACGACAACGACGTCGAGGTGGCCAACCTGATCGCCCGCCTGGAGGACGACGAGGGCGCCGACGCGGTGTTCGTCGACGCCGGCTATGGCACGGGTGTCGTTAGCGCCGGGCGGACGATGGGCCGCAACTGGCGGCTGGTGTGGTTCGCCGGCAAGCCGATCGACCCCGGCTATCTCAACAAGCGGGCGGAGATGTGGGGCACGCTGAAGCGCTGGCTGAAGGACGGCGGCGCCATCGACCCCGACGACCGGACGCTGTCGGCCGACCTGATCGGCCCGGAAACCGTCCCAAGGCTCGACGGCAAGATCCAGCTGGAAAGCAAGGCCGACATGAAGGCGCGGGGTATTCCGTCGCCGAACAGGGCGGATGCCCTGGCGCTGACCTTCGCCGAGCCGGTGGTGAGGCGCGGGGCGGGGCAGGGGAATCTTAAGCGCCTTACCGATGACGAGAGGTACGACCCACACGCGGGGCTGTGATCATGCCGGCGTTGGCGCCTAGTGCGCCGCCCTCAGGGTCGATCTTTTCGAAGCGCATGTAATCCATGCAGACCACGACGTTGATGTAGGTGAGAAGCATCATGCCGAAGAGCGTGATGATGTACCAGTAGGCGATGCCCGGCACATCGAGGCCGCCGCTCCCCGTTGTCAGGAAGGGCGCCTTTCCGACTGCGAAGACGTAAGCGGTGCCGAGGATGATCGCCACCAGGATATAGGCTGTCAGCGAAAGAACGAGCCGCCAGTAGACGGTGTGAACGGACATGACGCCTCGGCCAACGGCCGACACGAAGCCTGGATCTTTCTGCGCGAGCCCCGCCGGCACCCAACTGCCCAGCAGCGTGATGACGGCAGGAAGAGCCAGCACCAGAATTCCGAGGAATGCAAAGTAATCGGAGTTGGTCATCGTGCCGCCGGGGCCTTTGCTGATCACCGTCCTGAGGAACAGATAGGTCGTGAGGCCGGCAATGATGGCGGCGATCGTCGCCACCTTGAGGCCGGCTTTCAACTGGCCGTGGCCGCGAAAACTAGCCGCGCCGGTGAGCGAGGTGCCGTGAAGGATCGCGAGGGGCACGTTGGCGCTGAGATAGGCACAGACAACGAGCACTCCGGCATGGGTGGATTGCCCCAATGCTCCAAGGCTGCGCAGCGTCTGCATGACGATGACGACCAGAGCCAGAAAGAAATAAAACCACAGGTTTTCGCGGATGAAGCGAGCCGATCTGGTCAACATGCTGCGGTCCCCCGACTTGTAGCGCTCTGAAATTATCCGATGCCTCAACTCGGTGCCGCTTGAAATTGTATTCATGGTGAATCTGCACGCCTGAGGCGGGTGTTGCCGGCCCAAACCCCGCCAACCGCACCCCGGAAACCCCACTCGCCTTATTCCCGAGAGGTACGACCCACATGCGGGGCTATGATCATGTGCCTTTCCAAGTCCACTCCCAAGGTGGAGCAATACAAGACATCCGCGCAGGCGCAGGAGCCGGATAACGGCGCCGTGCAGACCTCGGCGGCGCGGCGGGCGACCGACAAGCTCAGGGCCGGCGCCTCCACCATCCTCACCAGTGCCAACGGGGTGTTGCAGAACGCGACCACCCAAAAAGCAACCATTCTGGGGGTGTGATGGAAAAGCGCGAGAGTGAAACGCAGGTCCAGTATCACCGCCGCCGGGCCGAGGAGCTGAAGCGGGTTCGCCAGCCGTGGGAATCCACCTGGACGGGCCTTGCCGATTTCGTGGCGCCGCACCGGCTGCGGCTGGAGGCGGCCGACGAGCGGGCGATATCGCGCAAGCGCATTCTCGATCCCTCCGGCACCTTTGCCTGGCGGACGCTGGCCTCGGGCATGCACTCGGGGCTGACCTCGCCGGCCCGTCCCTGGTTCCGCTTTGCCACCACCGATCCGGAGCTTCGCGAATGGGGCCCGGTGAAGCTGTGGGTGGACGAGGTGGAGAACATCGAGCGGCGGATGTTCCAGCGCTCCAACGTCTACCCGGCGTTCCACGAGGGCTATGGCGACATCGGCCTGTTCGGCCAGTCCTGCGGCATCCTGATCGAGGGCGGCGACGATCCGCTGCACATGATCCAGCTGCTGCATGGCCGCTTCTGGATCGCCAGGGACGCCGAGGGGCGGGCGACGACGCTCTACCGCATGCTCCGCTGGTCGGTGGAGAAGATCGTGCGGCGGTTCGGTGTGGAGACGATTTCCTCGTCCGTCCGCTCGGCCTATGACGCTGGCCGCTACGACCAGAGTTTCGACATCTGGCACGCCATCGAGCCGCGCTTCAGCCGCGATCCGCAAAAGATCGACAAGCGCAACAAGCCGTTCCTCTCGAACTACTGGGAGGCCAATGGCAATTCTGGCGATGGCCTGCTTGAGGAAAGCGGCTTCGACAGCAATCCGATCATCTGTCCGCCGTGGCTGATCTGCGGCGACGACAGCTATGCGCAGTCGCCCGGCATGGACTCCATCGGCGATGTCAAATCGCTGCAGGCCATGGTGCGCGACAAGCTGGAGGTGATCGCCAAGCTGGCGCGGCCGCCCTTGCAGGGGCCGACGAGCCTCAATGGCAACCCGATGTCGCTACTGCCGGGCGCCATCACCTTCGTGGATGACCCCACAGGGAAGGGTTTGCGCCCGGTGATGGAGGCGAGCCCGCAGATCGGGCCGCTGCTGCAGGACATCGCCGAGACGCGGCAGCGCATCAATTCCGGCTTTTATGCCGATCTGTTCCTGATGCTCAGCAACATGGAGGGCGTGCAGCCGCGCAACCAGTTCGAGATCGCCGAGCGCAAGGAAGAGAAGCTGCTGGCGCTCGGGCCGGTGCTGGAGAACATCTACAACAACCAGCTGGAGCCCTGCGTCGATCGGGCCTTCGAGATCGGCTTGAAGCGCAACCTGTTCCCGCCGCCGCCGCGCGAGATCCAGAACCAGCGGCTGGCGGTGGAATACATCTCGACGCTGGCCCAGGCGCAGAAGGCGGTTGCGACCGGCGCCGTGGAGCGGCTGGTGTCGTTCGCCGGCCAGTGGGCGGCGATGAAGCCGGAGGTGCTGGACAAGCTCGACGCCGACCAGTCGATCGACGTCTACGCCGACATGATCGGCGCGCCGGCCGCCATCGTGGTGCCCGACGACAAGGTGCAGGAAGCGCGGCAGGCCCGGGCGCAACAGCAGCAGCAGGCGCAGATGGCGCAAATGGCCAAGACCGTGGCACCGGCGATTTCCGCCGGAGCCAGCGCGGTGAAGGCCGGGAAAGATGCGGGCATCGATCCGGCGGCGGCGCAGCAACTGATGGCTCAGCTGGGGATCGGCGGGGCGTAGGGGGGGGAGGCCGATATCGGTCGGATCGCCCTTTCCGGCCTGAGGTCCTCTGCCTGCGCAGAGGATGACAGGTGAATTATATATAGGGAACAGAGCGTTAGCGACTCTCGCGACGCTCTCGCACCCCATCAATCTGTCATCCTCTGCGCAGGCAGAGGACCTCGGGCAGAACGGGACGCAAGGTCGATATAGGGCGGTTCCGAGCGGCGAGAATACCGGATCGCGTGAAGAGAATGCGTGAAATCAGGGGATCGGTGGTGCGTAGCGGGATGGGAGACTGATATCGGCCGCCCGCTCTACCTTCCTGAGGTCCTCGCTTTCGCAAGGATGACAGATTGATAGGGATGGGCGCCCACCTATCCGACGGCTTGATAGTTGCGGGCGCCCACCTATCCGACGGCTTGATAGTGACGGGCGCCGTACCTGGGGCAAATTCCCGGGCGGCGGGGCTAGCCACAGACTGTCGTTCGTGATTCACGATATGGGTGACCAAGCCGCCGCGCCTCCCCGTCGATT
>JAGSYV010000018.1 GCA_018262505.1 Pseudomonadota bacterium | reverse complement strand
GTCTGGAATCACGCCTTTTGCAATGAGGAATCGATAGAGTGCGACGATGAGATCACCGTGCTGGGCCGGCGATATCTTGCGGAAGTCGGGAACTTGGCACACGTCCCAGAGAAGCGCCACCCGCTCGCGGCCCCGCGCCGCCGCCGCCACATCCTCGGCTCTGAGGGCGAAGTCGAGCGCCCGTTGGTCGTCGGACGGCAGAGCCCGCGTCAGCCCTGCGATCCCCGGCAGCCTCTCGAGCGAAGCGCGGAGGGCGTCGACCGATGAGAAATCGAGATCGCCGTTACGCCATTGGAAGACGCCAACCGGTTCGAAATCATGGCTCTCGATGGCCGTGACGGTGTCTTCGTCGAATGGCATCACGCGGCCGGTAACGCCGAACGTGCCGTCATTGAGATAACGGCCGGCCCGGCCGGCGATCTGGCCGAGTTCGGCGGCGGTCAGGCCGCGATACTGATGGCCGTCGAACTTGCGTGCCTGAGCGAAGGCAACGTGATCGACGTCGAGGTTGAGGCCCATGCCGATGGCATCGGTCGCCACCAGGAAATCGACGTCGCCGTTCTGAAACAGGGCCACCTGCGCATTGCGGGTCCGCGGCGACAGCGAACCCATGACCACGGCGGCGCCGCCGCGCTGACGGCGGATCAGTTCGGCCACCGCATAGACCTCGTCGGATGAGAAGGCGACGATCGCCGAACGCGGTGGCAGACGGGTGATCTTCTTGGCGCCAGTATAGGCAAGATGGCTGAGCCGTGGCCGCGACGTGACGGCGATCCCCGGCAGCAGGCGTTCGATCAACGGCCGCGCCGTTGCCGAGCCGAGCAGCATGGTTTCCTGCCGACCACGCACATTGAGCAGTCGGTCGGTGAACACGTGACCACGTTCGACATCGCCGGCCAGTTGCACCTCGTCGATCGCCACAAAGGCGACATCGAGATCGCGCGGCATCGCCTCCACCGTCGCCACCCAATAGCGGGCATCGCGCGGCACGATCTTTTCCTCGCCGGTCACCAGCGCCACCGCGCCCGCACCGACGCGGGCGACGATCCGGCCATAAACCTCGCGTGCCAGGAGGCGCAGCGGCAGGCCGATGGCGCCTGAGCCGTGGGCCAGCATCTTCTCAATGGCGAGATGGGTCTTGCCGGTGTTGGTCGGCCCCAGCACCGCCGTCACCACCCGGGCACGGGTGAGCGAAGACAGAGGGGCCGCTCGGACAATATTCATGGGGTCCCGTTCGGTTGCGCGATGACGCCGTGACCTTCCCTATACGAAAAAGCCCAGCCGAGAGGCCAGAGAAAACCGGCAGAAGCATGGCAGGCGAGCATCAAAAGGAATCAAACGAGAACAGATGGGGGGCGAATCGCAATTCCAAAGAGATTCTGCATTCGTTCCCTACAAGATATGGAGGAAGACAGAGTCTTCGCTGCGCTATCTTGAATCTGGGGACTCCAGGGAGAGAGTCGTTCGATTCGCCAACGAAATCGATGTCAAGGCCAGAACGGCGACAAGACTCCGAATGAAGATCATGGTTAATAATTTATACTGGAGCGTGAAAGTAGAGCGCCTGACAGGTTAACCATTTCAACAGAGCGGGAACGAAGGCGGGACGAATCGCTGACAAGGCCATGTTCCTCTTTTGCCCCACCCACATGTGCCGTCCGCCGCAACCGAACGCACAAGATGTCGCCGGAGCACCGCGCTTATCGCCGACGCCGATCACCGAAGCGTTAACGACTATGTCCCGGATTGGTACAAATGACAGGAAAACACGGCGTATCCGATCAATAAAAAAGCGCCCCGGAGGGCGCCTTTCTGGATCGACGTGGCGATGGGCCTCAGTTGGCCGCCTGCTCCACCTTGCCGAGCTTGGCGTTGTCGCCGAATTGCGTCGCCACCACCAGCAACAGGCCGCGCATTGTCTGTACCGAGATCTTGCTCGGCACCATCACCCGTCCCTCGGCCATCGGCACGAACCAGACGTCGAGGTCGTGGTTGTCGCGCATGTATTCGGTGGACTTGGTGCCCTCGCGATGGCCGGCCACCGGCACCCAGCGTGCCGAACAATGAACCGCATCCCCCTTGTAACCGGGAATGTCGACCGGATCGGCGCCAGTATAGCTGAGATTGATGTCGTAGCGGGTCCAGCCGTCGAAAACCGGCAGCGTACGATCGCAGACAGACTTGTCGTCGCTCTTGTCATCCCGCGTGATCGGCAGGATCGCCGCTGACAGCGGATCCACCACGCGCCGCTTGGCCGCGGCGGTCACCGGCACGCGGTCATCATATTCGACGAGTTCGGGAATGGCCTTGAGATTGCGGACATTGCCGCCGCCCAGCGCCATCGACACCTGCGTCACCGTATCGCCACGGCTCATCAACTCGTAAGTGGACGGCACCAGTGAGTGGCCGACATAGCCCTTGGCGTCGACGTAGCTCTCTTCGGAACTGACGATGCGCGCGAGGCCGGCGGTTGAAATATGCAGCTTGGCGGCATAGGCACCCCGCTCCACCTTGACCGACAGCGCCCCCTTGGCAATGCCGATACCCATGAAGGAAGCGGCGTAGAGAGCCTGTACCTCGCCCTCACGTGCGACCGCCGCGCCGGATGGCGGCACAGCGGACAGCGCCGCGACAAAGGCTGCCGCAGCCATGGCGCCTTTCATACGACGCGGGAGAGTTTCGACACGAGCCACCACGGAACCTCCGTTTGCGGGACGGCGAACCGTCCTCACCCTCGACCGCCATCGGCGATCGGAACGACGTCTGAAAGATCATCCGACGGGCGACGCCACCGCCGGCGAGAGACTGCCGACCGTTCGGCCGGGCACCGTCTTTCGGATGATCGGCTGTCATGGTAACTGGATGGTTAACGCAGCGAAAGCCTCGATGTTCCAGCAATGAGAAATCTATCCAGGGCCTAACCGATGTTTCTGCCCGGCCGAATGGCATTTTTGCCGGCTTCCGTTCGCTTCCGGGGTTGACGGGGCCGATGCCGACCGACTATAGGAACGCGACTTGAACGGCGCCGTCGGCATGACGCAAGCGGCGCCTTGGCTTATTTCATCGCGAGGAGCGGCCGCAAGGCCTCGATCCCGCGCCAACAGAAAAAGAGGGTATCCCGATGGCCCGGCGCTGCGAACTTACCGGCAAGGCCGTTCTGACGGGTAATAACGTCAGCCACGCCAACAACAGGACCAAGCGGCGCTTCCTGCCGAATCTCCTGGCTGTGACGCTCCTGTCCGATACGCTCGGCCAGTCGGTGCGCCTGCGCATCTCCGCCAACGCCCTGCGTTCGGTCGAGCATCGCGGCGGCTTGGACGCCTTTCTCGCCAAGGCGAGCGACGACGAGCTGTCGACGCGCGCCCGGCTGATCAAGAAGCAGATCGCCAAGAAGGCCGCCGAGGTCGCTGCCGCCTGATTTTTCAGGCACAGGGGCTTCCTGAATTGAGCCGCGATGCCGGAGACGGTATCGCGGCTTTATTTATGTGGACCTTGAGTGGTACACATCCACGTGAAATTCCGGCCTGACGGCTGGGTTTCATTTCATAGCTCCAAAAGCCTGGTCTGTACTGCCGGAGAACTTCTGGAATGTTCGATAGACGCCTCATACCCTCGGTGTTGGCGATGGTTGCTACCGTCGTCGCATCCAACATCCTCGTCCAATATCCCTTCACTCCCCTCGGTCTCGGTGATCTCCTCACCTGGGGCGCCTTTTCCTATCCCTTCGCCTTTCTGGTAACCGACCTTACCAATCGTTGGTTCGGACCGGTCAAGACCCGGCGCGTCGTCTACGTCGGCTTCGCCATCGCGGTGCTGCTGTCGATCTGGCTGTCCGAGCCCCGCATTGCGCTGGCCTCCGGCACTGCCTTCCTCTGCGCGCAGCTCCTTGACGTGACCATCTTCAACCGGCTGCGGGCCGGCTCCTGGTGGCGAGCCCCCTTGGTCTCTTCGTCGATTGGCTCGGCGCTGGACACGATTATTTTCTTCTCGATCGCCTTCGCCGGCTCGGACCTACCCTGGACCACCTGGGCGCTCGGCGATTTCTCGGTGAAGATGCTGGTGGCCCTTTCTTCGCTCATGCCCTATGCCAAGCTGATGAATTGGGTAAAGCCCTATCAGCCGGTCCGGGCCTGATCTCGCCTATCCCTGGAGATCGTCGGAAAGAAAATCGCCCCAGTCGAGCTTGCCGGCCGTCTTGAAAGCGGCTCGGTCGCGACTGGCAACCCGCGCTTCGCCGAGGGTTCCATCGGCGCGGCAGAGGCTGAAAGTGATTTCATGCTTGGAAGGACGCGGCGGTCGCAGGATGCGGCCGCCGCTTTCGTCTTCGGCAACACCTAAAGTCTTCGATTCCAGCACCAGATAGGCATAGCGTTCATCCTCGAACGGCACGGTCCCGCCCTTGAGGCGCATGTGGGCGCGGCTCCGCTCGACACGCACCGACGCGTGGCACCAGTCGTCCGGCGGCAAAGGGCAGGGTCCGGCATGCGGACAAGGCACCAGGATGCGGGCACCGGCGGTGAGCGCAGCGTGCCGTACCATCATCAGCCGACCATGATCGCGTGGCGTCCCCGGCTCCACGATCACAAGCCGACCGGCCTGGCCGATCAGGTGGACAACGAGTCGCCCGGCCGCCGAGAGATCGAGTTCCGTCAGAGCGTAGGCGATAACCGCGAGATCGAATGGCCCGTCCGGCAGGCCGTGTGGCTGAGCGATATCACCCTTGCGAATATCGGCCTGTTTGAGGCTCGACGGCCCGGAACGCGCCAGATCGGCGGCGAGCGTCCGGAAATCGGCGCTGGCTTCCACCATGGTGACGGAAGCGACCGACGGCCATAGCGTAGTGGCTGCCCAACTCGCCGTGCCCGGCCCGGCGCCGAGGTCGAGAACGGATTCCGGCGCAAAATCCGGTCGGGCCGCCGCCAGGCGATCGAGGACCGCCGTCACGGCGGCATAGGTAGCGGGCATACGGCTTGCCGCATAGGCGGCAACACCGGCGGCATCCGGAACGGCCTGACGAGAGGGGAGATTGGCGCGATAGCCGGCCGACAGTCGGGCCGCCGCCGCGCCCAGTTGCTCCGGCTTTGCCCGCTCGGCGACGGCAGCGGCGAGCGCCGCAGGAAGGCGCCGGTCGCTCATGGCGCCCTGAGGCGGAACTCGAGATAGAGCGTCCGCTGTATGAAGGCATGATTGTCATCGGAAATCAGCGAGATCCGCGTTTCACCGCCCGCCGTCTTCCAGACCGACAGCCCCTCCATGTTGTCGATCTCCTCCGACATGCTCGCCTCGAGGAGCGTATCGCCGTCGATCACCGCGCCAAGACGGATGTCGGAGAGATCAAAGACGCGAATGCGGCAATGGATGCCTGCCAGGAACGAAAAGGTTCTTTCCAGAACGTAGAGACGTCCGTCTGGGCCAACCTTGGCGTCGGTCAGGTCGTAATCACCCGAGCGATGGACGCGGAAAGCAACCGGCGCTTCGCCGCCAATTACCCAGCCTGGTTGATTTTGGTTCGTCGCTCCCCGCTCGGCCTCCTCGGCGAGGATGATGAAACGGCCGCCGAGACGATTGCCGGCCGGGAGCGCCGCCACCGATTCGAGGCCACGGTTCGGCTGAAGACGCATGACGTCCCTCGGCAGACCGATGGCCGCCAGCGGGCCAACGAAACCGTCGGCACCGAGCGGCCCGATCATCACGGCCGGCCGTTGCTCGAAGGAGACAACACCAAACGGCTGGCCGTTCTCGACATAAGCATCGATCGATTCGGTATCGGAGAGAACCTTGTCAAGAGACAGAGGTCCCTTGGAAGTCCGCAGCCGACGGATCGAGGCAGCCGACAAACCACTCGGCCGATCGCGAGCATCACGCTCGATTCTCGCCTTCACCATAAATCCGTCGTCGCTGAGCGACAGGAAGCTTCGGCCGGCGTCGGAAATCACCAGGCCGGAGAGACCGCCGACTTCGCGCCGACCGGCCGTTACTTCGAAGCCGCCGATATAGTCGAGTCGGCCGAAACGAACCCTTCCCGGCTCTACGATCGAGAAGCTGGGAAGCGGCCGCACGGCAATACGGGTGGCGATATCGGCAGCAGGAGCGTTCGACGCGGCCATAATGAAGGCGAAGAAGGCCCAGAAAACCGCCGATCCACGCCTCATATGAGACCCAGCGTCGAGACGCGACGAGGCCTCGGCCTGGCGCCGGACCGGATCGCCTTCTGCATCGGCGGCTCTTCGAACAGCTCCGCCAACTGATCGGTCATGGCGCCGGCCAGTTCCTCGACGTCGACGATGGTGACGGCGCGCTTGTAGAAGCGCGTCACATCATGGCCGATGCCGATGGCAATCAGCTCAACCGGCGAACGCTCCTCGATTTCCTCGATCACGTAGCGCAGGTGACGTTCAAGATAGTTGCCGGGATTGACCGACAGTGTGGAGTCGTCGACCGGCGCACCGTCTGAGATCATCATCAGGATACGACGGTTCTCCGGCCGGGCGAGCAGGCGCTGATGCGCCCAATCGAGCGCCTCACCGTCGATGTTCTCCTTGAGGAGGCCCTCGCGCATCATCAGGCCGAGGTTGCGCCGCACGCGCCGCCAGGGAGCGTCGGCCGGCTTGTAGACGATATGGCGCAAATCGTTGAGCCGGCCGGGGCCGGCCGGTTTGCCAGCGGCGAGCCAGGCTTCACGCGCCTGCCCGCCCTTCCAGGCCTTGGTGGTGAAACCGAGGATCTCCACCTTGACGCCGCAGCGCTCCAGCGTGCGGGCGAGAATGTCGGCGCAGGCGGCGGCCACGGTGATCGGCCGGCCGCGCATCGAGCCGGAATTGTCGATCAGCAGCGTCACCACCGTGTCGCGGAAATCGGTGTCGCGCTCCATCTTGAAGGCGAGCGGGGCGAGCGGATCGGTAACGACGCGGGTGATGCGCGCCGTGTCGAGGATGCCTTCCTCGATATCGAAATCCCAGGAGCGGTTCTGCTGGGCCATCAGGCGACGCTGCAGGCGGTTGGCAAGCCGCGCCACCACACCGGCCAAGTTGGCAAGCTGCTTGTCGAGAAGCGCGCGCAGCCTCTCGAGCTCGGCGCCATCGCAGACGTCTTCGGGTCGCGTTATTTCGTCGAACTTGCCGGTGAACACCTTGTAGTCGCTGACCGGCGGCTGGTTGGTGAACGGCAGTTCGGGCCGCTTGGCCTCGCCGGGATCGCGCGAATCATCATCCTCGTCAAAGTCGCCGGGGTCATCCGACATCTTCGACTCGGCATCGCCCTCCGAGGTTTCTTCGTCTTCGCCGGCCACCTCGCGCTCGCGCGCCGCCGTCTGGTCGGCCTCGGCGTCGTCGGCCGGCTCGGCCGAGGCCTCGCTATCCTCCGCCTCCTGCTGCTCGCCTTCCTGGTTGTCGTCCTGGTCGGGATCGCTGCCGAGTTCGTCGCCCATCTCGAGGTTGACGAGGAGGTTGCGCGTCGCGCGGGCGAAGGCCTGCTGGCTGGAAATGGCGTCGGACAGACTGTCGAGGTCCGAACCGGCCCTCGCCTCGATGAACTCGCGCCAAGCCTCCATCAGTGCCTGAGCGCTCTTGGGTGGCGGTGCACCGGTCAGCTTCTCGCGCACCATCAGCGCCACCGCTTCCGACAGTGGGGCATCTTCGCGGTTTTCGATGTGCTGGTAATTGGCGCGGAGATAGCGTTCTTCGAGCATGGCGGCGAGATTGCCGGCGACGCCCGGCATGGCACGGGCGCCGAGCGCCTCGCAGCGGGCCTGCTCCATCGCTTCGAACACCGCCTTGGCGCGCGGCCCCTCCGGCACGAAGGTGCGGTGCACCGTCTCGTTGTGGCAAGCCAGGCGCAACGCCAGCGCGTCGCCGGCGCCACGCGTCACCGCAATGTCGAAGGTCGTCGGGCGGCGCGGCGGATCGGGCACGCGCGCCTTGTGGCCGGCAAGCGACGGCCGGTCGGCGGCGAACACCACTTCCAGCTCGCCGTCACCGGAAATCGCCCGCATCGCCGTCGTCACCGCCTTCTTGAGCGGCTCGATGGCGATTTCCTTGCCTTTGACCTGGTTGGAGGAGGACACGATGCTCCGTTCCCTAATAGGCTGCTCCGTTGCAACGCTTGATCGGCAGGGTGTCGAGGTCAACCCCATCGAGACAGCGAGCATTGACGGCGATGGACGGCGTACCATCCGGCGCGGTGCCGGTGGCATAAGGCTGGATGCCACAGACCGGACAGAAGCGATGGGCGATCCGTTCGGTGTGGAAGCGGTATTCGGAAACGCCGGCCGCGCCGACCGTCACCCGAAAATCGCTTTCCGGCAGATAGGCGAGAAGATGGCCGACCCGGCGGCAGCGCGAACAGTTGCAGGCGACTAGCTCACCCAGCACAAGCTCGGCCGAGAAGCGGATGTTGCCGCATTGGCAACTGCCGCTGTAGCTCCGCTTGCCGGTCATCGCTCCCTCCTCAGGTAAGCACCATGTTGGCGGCGCTTTCAGGCAATTCCTTGCCGAAGCAGCGCTGGTAGAACTCGGCCACCTGCACGCGCTCGGTCTCATCGCACTTGTTGAGGAAGGTGAGACGGAAGGCGAAGCCGATGTCGCCAAAGATGGCAGCGTTCTCGGCCCAGGTCAGCACGGTACGCGGGCTCATCACCGTGGATATATCGCCGTTGATGAAGGCCGAGCGCGTCATGTCGGCCACCCGGACCATCTTCGACAACGTATCGCGGCCCTCGGCGCCGGTGAACGACTTGGCTTTGGCGGCGATGATGCCAACCTCGTGGTCGTGCGGCAGGTAGTTGAGCGTGGTAACGATCGACCAGCGGTCCATCTGGCCCTGGTTGATCTGCTGCGTGCCGTGATAGAGGCCCGAGGTGTCGCCGAGGCCAATGGTATTGGCCGTCGCGAACAGGCGGAACGCCGGATGCGGACGAATGACGCGGTTCTGGTCGAGTAGCGTCAGCTTGCCGGCCACCTCCAGCACGCGCTGGATGACGAACATCACGTCCGGTCGGCCGGCGTCATACTCGTCAAACACCAGCGCCACGTTGTTCTGCAGCGCCCAGGGCAGGATGCCGTCGCGGAACTCGGTGATCTGCTTGCCGTCTTTCAGGACGATGGCGTCCTTACCGATGAGATCGATACGGCTGATGTGGCTGTCGAGATTGACGCGCACCAGCGGCCAGTTGAGGCGGGCGGCCACCTGCTCGATATGCGTCGACTTGCCGGTGCCGTGATAGCCCGACACCATCACGCGGCGGTTGTACGCAAAACCGGCGAGAATCGCCAGGGTGGTTGCGCGATCGAACAGATAGTCCGGATCGAGATCGGGAACGTGTTCATCAGCCCGGGAATAAGCGGGCACATCGATGTCGGTGTCGATACCGAACACCTCGCGGACCGAGACCCGGATATCGGGCAGCGGCGCGTCATACGTCTGAGCCATGAGACCTCCTGGAGCGACCAAGCGGAGGGAGGAAATCGCTCCGTCGAATCGGGAAAATGCGGCCGATCAACAGAAACCGGCAGTCTTCAAGTAATTATAGGCTTGGATGATCTCTCGCAACCGTTCCTCTGACGACCGATCGCCGCCGTTGGCATCCGGATGGTGGCGTTTGACCATCACCTTGTACTGCGCCTTGATCTCGTCCTTGGAGACGCCGACCTCAAGGTGCAACGTTTCGAAGGCGCGCTGCGTCATCGGCGATACGTGCCGGCGCGGCTCCTCCGGCTCGGCCCGAGCGCTGCCGGCCCGCGACCCATGGAAGACGCCGAAGGGGTCGTTATAGGTCGGCTCGGCCGGTCGTCGCCGTTGGCCGGCGTTGGGGTCGGTCTGGCCCCAACGGTTGACCGATACCGTCCAGGTGGGGCGATGCCCCGTGAGGGCATCCTTCTGGAAGGCAATGACAGCGTCGTCACCCATGCCGGAAAAATAATTGTAGGACTTGTTGTAGAGCTGCACGTGCTCCAGGCAGAAGTGGTGATACTGCCCTTCGCGGCCGCGCCCCTTTGGCGCGCGATAAGCGCCCGCGCTCTCGCAGCCGGCCCACTCGCAAGGCGGGAACTGGTCGCGGGCAACGCTTTCCTTGTCCGGCTTGATCCGGAGTTTGTCGAAGAGCTTGGAATAGGAATCCATGATCCGCCGATTATGGGCACTGGAATGCGCGCCGGCAAGGCGTTGACAATCGACATTCCTGGTCGCCAGATACCAGATTGCTTCGCCTGCGCCAACCGACGAGGATACCTGATGGCTTTGACGCCCCCGACCGCTTCCGCCCGTAAGAGCCGCATCGAGGCGGCACTCCTCGCCGAGCTATCTCCAATTCAATTGAACGTGGTGGATGACAGCGAGCGCCACCGCGGACATGGCGGCTGGCGCGAGGGCGGCGAGACCCATTTCAGTGTAGAAGTGGTATCTCAAGCCTTTGAGGGCAAGAGCCGCGTTGCTCGTCAACGCCTCGTCATGGACGCCCTGAAGACCGAGTTCGATACCGGCCTGCATGCCCTCTCGGTTACCACCCGCACACCGGGGGAATGATTCCCAGCCGGTTATGGACATGGCGCGCTTTGCTGCTCGCCTTCCCATGTGCTCCGGTCTGATCAGAGCCGCGCGCCACGCAGCCAAGCTAGCCTAAGGCTCATTCTGACCGGAAGGCGCCGTCCACCGGTCCCACCTTCAGCGCCGTGATGCGGTTCCTCTGCCGCCGCAGCACGCGAAACCGGAAACCATGGAAGGTGAAGGACTGGCCGGGGTCGGGAATCATCCGCGCCTCATGAATGACGAGGCCGGCGATGGTGGTGGCCTCGTCGTCGGGCAGGCGCCAGTCCATCATGCGGTTGAGGTCGCGGATCGGCACCGCGCCATCCACCGAGGCCGAGCCGTCGGGATAGGGACGGACGCCCTGCACCACCACGTCCTGCTCGTCGGCGATATCGCCGACGATTTCTTCCAGGATGTCTTCAAGGGTGACAAGGCCCTGCACCTCGCCATATTCGTCGACCACCAGCGCGAGATGCACCTTGCGCTTCAGGAACGCCTTGAGCTGGTCGGCCGCCAATGTCGTGTCCGGCACAAACCAGGGTGGCGCCATCAGCGTCTCGACACAGACCTTGGTGGGATCGCCGCCGGCCCGGTCGATGGCGCGCAACAACTCCTTGGAATGCAGCACGCCGACGATGTTGTCCGGCTCGTCGCGCCAGAACGGATGGCGCGTGAACGGGCTGGCGATCAGCGCCTTCAAGAGATCGCCCACCGGCATGTTGACGTCGAAGGTGCGCATCTTGGTGCGATGCACCATGATATCGGAGAGCGGCAGCTCGCTGAGATCGAGGACACCGCCGACCATGTCGCGATCGTCCTTGACCACGCCGCCTTCGCGATGCAGCAAATCGACTGCTTCGCGGATTTCTTCGTGCGCCGTCCAGGCCGCCTCGCGCGGCGACTTGCTGACGAGCCTCAGCGGAGCGATCACGCCTTTCTCGATGCCGGCGATCAACGGTCCCAGCAAGGCGGTCGACGCCTCGATGGCCGGCAAAAGCAGCAGGGCCGAGCGTTCCGGCCTGAGCGACACCATGACGCGCGGCACCGCGTCGAGCAGAATGGCAATCAGGATGCCGCCGATCGCCCAGACCGCGAGGTACGTGGGATCGCTCTCATAGGACAGCACGGCCCGCGTCGCGAAGATGGTGAGCGCCACGGTCGACACCTGCCGCGCCAGACGGATCGCCGACACAGCCCGCGCCCGTTCGGCGGTCAACTCGACGAGCCGCGCGATGCGACGGTCGCCGAGCCGCTCCATGTGATGCAGCTTGGTGCGGTTGGAGGCGAGCAACGCCGAACCGGCCGCCGACAAGACAACAGTGATCACGACGAACAGGGCGACCGGCACGCCGGCAAACACGAGATCGATGATCCCTGCGCCCTCTCCGCCCATCAGGCCTGCCCCTCGCTGAGCTTGTCGGTGAGGAAGGCCCGCACCGCCTCGGCCGGCACGTCCTTGGCGATGAAGGCGTCGCCAATGCCGCGGCTGAGGATGAAGGTCAGCGCGCCATTCTGCACCTTCTTGTCCTGGCCGATCAGCTCCATGAAGGTAGCAACCGACGGCGGTCCACCGGCAATCTCGGACAGCCGCGTCGGCAGGCCGACTTCGGCGAGATGAGCGCGAATCCGGTTCGCATCATCCGGCGACATCTGGTTGAGGCGTGCCGAAAAGTCGTGGGCAAGTACCATGCCGAGCGCCACCGCCTCGCCGTGCACCACGGTACCGTTGTAGCCGGCGGCCGTCTCGATGGCGTGGCCGAAAGTGTGGCCGAGATTGAGCAGCGCCCGGTCACCGGTCTCGAACTCGTCACGGGCGACGATGGCCGCCTTGGAGCGGCAGGAAACCGCAATCGCCTCGGCCCGCGCCGGTCCGCCGGCGAATACCTCGCGCCAGTTCCGCTCGAGCGAGGTGAAGAAATCGGCGTTGTCGATCAGGCCATACTTGACCACCTCGGCATAGCCGGCCCGGAACTCGCGCTCGGGCAGCGTATCGAGCACCTTCGTGTCGGCCAGGACCAGATCGGGCTGATGGAAAACGCCGATCAGATTCTTGCCATGACGGCTGTTGATGCCGGTCTTGCCGCCGACCGACGAATCCACCTGGGACAGCAGCGTCGTCGGCACCTGCACGAAGCGCATGCCGCGCCGCACCACGCCCGCCACGAAGCCGGCGAGATCGCCGACCACGCCGCCGCCCAGCGCCACCACCGCGTCGCCGCGCTCATAGCGGCCGCCGACCACCTGATCGACCACCTGCTCGAACACGTCGAAGCATTTGGAAGCCTCGCCTGCCGGAATGACCACGGCGCTGGCCGTGACGCCGGCACGCCTCAGCGACTTCTCGAAGGCGACGAGATGCCGGCTGGACACGTTGGAGTCCGTAATGATGCAGGCGCGCGCCTTCGGCAGCACGGCCCGGAACCACTTTCCCGCGTCGGCGGCGAGCCCCTCGCCGATCAGGATCTCGTAGGATCGCTCGCCGAGCGACACCGGTACTCGGACGACGCCGTCCGCTGCCTCTTCAACTGTCATTTTGGTTCCCGCCCGTTCCCCGGCCTTCCGCGCTGTTACGACGCGCTAGTATTCCGTCCTGCTTCTTCGACGAGCCAAGCATCCAGTGCCGACACCACGGCGTCGACCATCGCCTCATGCGGCACGTCGACCGACTGGACGGTAAGATCCGCCTCGGCATAGACCGGATAGCGCGCCTCGACCAGCGCCTTGAGTGTCCCCTCGGGATCGGCTGTTTGCAGCAACGGCCGCGTCGGCCGCCGTCGCACCCGCTCGAAGAGCAACTCCCAATCGGCCTTGAGCCAGATCGATACCCCGGCATCCCGGATCGCCGCCCGCGTCTCCTCATTCATGAAAGCGCCGCCACCGGTCGCGATGATCTGGCGCGGTTCGCGCAACAGCCGGGAAATCACCCGTCGCTCGCCCTGGCGGAAATAATCTTCGCCATGCTCGGCGAATATCTCGGAGACGCTTTTCTTGGCCGCCTCTTCGATCGCCGTGTCGGCATCGATGAAGGTCAGGCCAAGGCGGCCGGCCAGGCGTTTGCCCACCGACGTCTTGCCCGCTCCCATCATGCCCACCAGCACCACCGAACGGCGGCCGAGCAGTTCGACGATACGTGCATGGACGCTACCGCGCCGATGGGCGGCGTCGGGGTCGCGGCTGCGGCTGGTCTTGACGTCGGTCATGAGAAGTCTCATGGGTTGGGGAGGCGCTTCTGTCAAGCCGTCAGCATTGCCGAGCGACCTTGCCGGACCGGACCCCAGGGCAGAACCATGCCGACCATCACCCGCTTCCTCGGTATCCTTCTTGCGCTGGCCATCGTCGCCACAGCGGTCGTTCTGGCGCTGGCCTACCTGGTGAAGCCGGAGCCGCGCACTTTTACCGTACCGATCGATCCGTCCGTGCTATCCGGCGCCCGGCTGTTGTCGCCACCGCCGCCCGCCGTTCCTGATCCGGCAACAATCGATCCGACCGCCGGTGCCGCGCCGACCAACGAGCCGGGCAAAGCGCCATGAGCGTCGGAGACGCCACACTGATCGAGACCTACCTTGAAGCGGCCAGCATTGAGGACGCCGCCTCCGACAACACGCTGATCGCCTATCGGGCTGACCTCGACCTCTATATCGGCTTCCTCGCCGGCCGTGGCCATAGTTTGCTCGACGCGGAGACGACCGACGTCGAGGCCTTCATTGCCGGGCTCGCCGCCGAGGGCTACGCCGCCGCCACCCAGGCGCGCCGGCTGTCGGCCATCCGCCAGTTGCACAAGTTCCTCTATACAGAGGGCCGTCGCGCCGACGACCCGACGGCTCAAGTGGACCGTCCGCGCACCCGTCGCCCGCTGCCGAAGGTGCTGTCCGTTGAGGAAGTCGGACGATTGATGGATGTCGTCGCGCTTGCCGCCGCCGAGCCCCTTGACGATCAGGCCGAGGCGCTGCGCCGCGCCCGCTTCTCGGCCATGCTGGAGACACTCTATGCCTCCGGCCTGCGCGTTTCGGAGCTCGTCTCTTTGCCGGCTGGCGCCATTCGCGAGGGCACGGCCGCGATGACCGTGCGCGGCAAAGGCGCCAAGGATCGCTTGGTGCCAATCGGTGACAAGGCACGCGCTGCCGTCCTCGCCTATCGACGGCTCTTGAAGGCGAGTGGCCGCCATGCCGGCAGTCCCTTCCTGTTTCCCGCCAGCTCCGAGGCTGGGCACGTCACCCGCCAGAGCTTCGCTCGCGAGCTGAAGGATGCCGCCGCCCGGCTGGGCATATCGCCCGAGAAGGTGTCGCCGCACGTATTGCGCCACGCTTTCGCCAGCCACCTGCTGCAGAATGGCGCCGATCTCCGCGTCGTGCAGGAGCTGCTCGGCCATGCCGACATCGGGACGACCGAGATCTATACCCACGTTCTCGAGCACCGGCTCGCGGCCCTCGTTGCCGACCATCATCCCCTGTCCGAGCGCTGATCGACTTGGTATTGGCACGAAGATGACCACAGAATTGCTGGCGTTTGCGGCAATTGGCGTTGACAAGGCGATGGTTCGGAAGCCAAGTGTGCGCGGCTGCCGCACCCATGGTTGTCCCCGCGGGACAAGACGGTGGCCGGGGTACTAGAAGAGAGCCGGATGAGAAGCTATCTCGACTTTGAGAAACCCATCGCCGATCTTGAAGGCAAGGTCCAGGAACTGAAAGCCCTGGCCGATAGCGGCAATGCGCTGTCGATCGACGATGACATCGCCAAGCTCGAGACGAGCGCTGCCCAGGCACTTGCCGACATCTACACGCGTTTGACCCCCTGGCAGAAGGCGCAGGTCGCCCGCCATCCCGATCGGCCGCATGCCATTCACTACCTTGAACGGCTGATCGCCGACTGGACGCCGCTCGACGGCGACCGCAACTTCGGCGAGGACGCGGCGATCATTGCCGGTCTCGGCAGCTTTCGCGGCCGTCCCGTGGCGGTGATCGGCCAGGAAAAGGGCCACGACACCCAGACGCGCATCCGCCACAACTTCGGCATGGCGCGGCCGGAAGGCTACCGCAAGGCCATCCGCATCATGGAATTGGCCGACCGTTTCAACCTGCCGGTCATCTCGCTGGTCGACACGGCCGGTGCCTATCCCGGCATCGATGCCGAGGAACGCGGCCAGGCCGAGGCCATTGCCCGCTCGACACAGGCCTGCCTCCGGCTCGGCGTCCCCATCGTCTCGGTGGTGATCGGCGAGGGCGGCTCCGGCGGCGCCATTGCGATTGCTACCGCCAACCGCGTTTTCATGTTGGAGCATTCCATTTATTCGGTGATCTCGCCTGAAGGCGCCGCTTCCATCCTGTGGAAGGACTCGGCAAAGGCTCAGGACGCCGCGATGAACATGCGCATCACCGCCCAGGATCTCGTCCGCTTCGGCATCATCGATGGGATCATCGACGAGCCGGTCGGCGGCGCTCACCGGGCTCCCGGGCAAGTGGTCGAGGCGGTCGGCGGCGTCGTCGAGGCAGCTCTCGCCACCTTCGACGGCAAGAGCCGCGACGAGATCCGTGCCGACCGCCGCCGCAAGTTCCTGGCGATCGGTCGCGACCTCAAGGTCTGACATCGGGAGCAAAATCGCCAATTCTCGATGTCTTGCCATGAATTTCTCATCTTTCCAGTGGAAATGAGAAATTCTGGCGGCCTCGGCGAACGGACATCCCGACACATCGGCGTATTGGTTCGATCCGTCAGGCGGTAACCCTTCGGTAACCATCACCGCCGAGGATTGCTTCGTGATATGCTGTCCAGCGCCGGGGGGCAGCCGGTCGGCCCGATAGCGCCGAACGACGGCCACGGCGCTTATGAGTGAAACGGAGAGCATGACCTCGTTCTGCCCGACCCCGCCCGCCTCTGGCATTTCCATTGCTGGCCGTCTCGCGCGGCTCGCCTGCGCCCTCGGTGTCGCCGCGCTTCTCGCCGCCTGCCAAGCCGACGAGATCGGTTACGGCTATGGTCCCAAGGACCAGCGGCCGGTGTCGCCGAAGACGATCGAGCTGATGAAGAAGCTCGACATGAAGCTCTCCTCACCGGTGCTGATGCGCATCTTCAAGGAAGAGAACAAATTCGAAGTCTGGAAGATGAATGCGAGCGGCCACTACGCGCTGCTCAAGAGCTACGATATCTGCCGCTGGTCCGGCAACCTCGGCCCCAAGGTCAAGGAAGGCGACCGGCAGGCGCCGGAAGGCTTCTATCCCATCACGCCCGGCCTGATGAATCCCAAGTCGGATTGGTATCTCGCCTTCAATACCGGCTTTCCCAATGCCTACGACCGCGCCAACGGCCGTTCCGGCACGGCTTTGATGGTGCATGGCTCCTGCTCGTCGCGCGGCTGCTATGCCATGACCGACCCGCAGATCCAGGAGATCTACGCACTGGCCCGTGAAGCCTTCCGCGGCGGCCAGAAGACTTTCCAGCTGCAGGCCTTCCCGTTCCATCTCGACGGCAAGAACATGGCCAAGCACTGGAACGACTCCAACATGCCCTTCTGGAAGATGCTGAAGGAAGGCTATGACACCTTCGAGATGACCCATCTGGAACCGAAAGTGGACGTCTGCGGCCGCCAGTATGTGTTCAACGCCAACCCGGCCGAGCCGCTCGACACGGTGGCGGCCTGCCCCGCCGATCTTGGGCAGCCGAAGGAACTCATGGCCTCGCTTCAGACCAGGGCCAAGGCCGACTATGCGGAAGCCGAGGTGCTGTTCGCCAAGCTCGAGCAAGACCGAAAGGCGGAAGAGGACAAGCGCATCCAGCTGGCACTCGCCACCGAAAGGCGCAAGGCCGACGAGGAAAAGGCGAAGGCCGACGCCGAGGCGGCTCGCGTCGAAGCCGAGCGCAACCCGGGCGCCATCGCCCGTCTGCTTGGCGTCGAGCCCAACCCGGATGCCGGCATCACGGTGGGCCCGGTGATCGTACCGCCAACCGGCGCGCCCGTTCCCATCGCCGATCCGCGCGGGCCACAGATCCACGCCGTTGCAATGGCCGAGCCCGTCGAGCAGGAGCGCACCGGCGCCATCTCCCGCCTGTTTTCCTTTATGACGGGCGGCGACAAGACCGAAGCGACACCGGCGCCAACCATTCCAATGGCCACGGCCGTGCCCAGCACCACGCCGACACCGGCAATACCCAATCTCGCACGGGCCGTACCGGTGCCTGTGGCAGTCGCTGCCCCCATTCCGCCGCTGCCCGCCCGGCCGACACCAGCAGGAGCAGGTGCGGTTGCCCAACCGGCAGCCATATCGCAGGTCGCCTGCGCCGCGCCGGGCGAGGTTGTGCCGGCTGGGACACCGCCCTGTCCGTCGCTGGCTGCCGCGCCGCCTGTTGACCCGGCAACGACTGTGAAAGACAAGAGCATCCTCGATCGTATCGGCAGCTGGTTCTGAAAAGGTCGACGGCGACTGCGAAGGCGGTCGACGGCGTTTTTGTCTTCCGCTCCCGGAGGGACCGAGTTAAGCTTCCGCCATGAGCACCCTTTCGATCGACGTCCAGCGCGCCGCCGTCGAGGATGCCGCGGAAATCGCGGCGGTCCATGATGCCGCTTGGCGCTACGCCTACCGAGGCATTCTCGATGGCGTCGAACTCGAACGGATGATCGAACGGCGCGGCCCCCGTTGGTGGGCCAAAGCCATTAGCCGCAACGTCGCGATGCTGGTGGTCAAGGTGGAGGGTCGCGTTGTGGGCTACGCCACCCTGGGGCCGAGCCGCATGCGCGCCCTGCCCTTCCGCGGCGAGATCTACGAACTCTATCTGCACCCGGATATGCACGGCGTTGGCCTTGGCCGGAGACTGTTCGAGGAAGCGCGGGCGGCGCTCGCCGACATGCATCTCGATGGACTTGTGGTGCGCGTGCTCGCCGCCAACGCCGTTGGTATCGGCTTCTATGAGCGCCTGGGCGGTCAGGAGGTGGTCGGCTCCAGCGAGAAGATTGCCGGTCGCCTCGTGCCAGTCGCCGTCTACGCCTGGCCACCGGTCGGGCGCGGCTGAAATTCGGGCATCGCGCCAACCCGCCGCTGCGTGCCGCCTTGCTTTCGCCCCACCATTACGGATAAACACGTGCTGGCGAATTTGTTTCTTTTCAAGGATTAATCATGCGCATCGACGCCGTTCCCATCGGCACCAACCCGCCCGAGGACATCAACGTCATCATCGAAGTGCCGCTCGGCGGCGAACCCATCAAGTACGAGATGGATAAGGCAGCCGGCGCCATGTACGTCGACCGCTTCCTCTACACGGCGATGCATTATCCCGGAAACTATGGCTTCGTTCCCCACACCCTGTCGGACGACGGCGATCCGATCGACGTCATGGTGGTCAACACCCGCGCCATCGTCCCAGGTGCCATCATGAACTGCCGGCCGATCGGCGTCCTCAAGATGGAAGACGAGAGCGGCCATGACGAGAAGATCATCGCCGTTCCCTCCACCAAGCTGACCACGCGCTATTCCAAGATCAGGACGATCCAGGACCTGCCCGAGATCACCGTCCACCAGATCGAGCACTTCTTCGAGCACTACAAGGATCTCGAGCCCGGCAAGTGGGTGAAGGTGACCGGCTGGGGCGGCGTCGATGAAGCGGGGGAACTGATCCTCGCGGCGATTGCCAAGGGCAAGACCGGCGTCTGATTGGACATGGTGGTGGCGACCGACCCTCGGCCGCCGCCATCACTCCGGCCGGAAAACCAACGCTACGCCGTTGATGCAGTAGCGCAGACCGGTCGGCGGCGGACCGTCGTCGAACACATGGCCGAGGTGCGAGCCGCAGTTGGCGCAATGCACCTCGGTTCGTACCATGAAGTGGCTGCGATCGACCGTCGTCTCGACGGAACCCGGCTCCGGCTCGTTGAAGCTCGGCCAACCGGTACCGCTTTCGAACTTGTCGTTCGAGGCGAACAGCGGCGCATTGCATCCGGCACAATGGAAGACGCCGCGCCGTTTCTCGTAAAGCAGCGTGCAGCTACCGGGCGCCTCGGTGCCGTGGCCACGCATGATGCGATATTGCTCGTCGGTGAGCAGACGTCGCCACTCTTCGTCGGTTCGGGTGAAGGGGAACGTTTCAACGGTCATGGCGGGCTCCGGTGAGAGGTCTGGCGACAAGTCGCCCTCTACGTGGGAACCCTTAATATAGACTGCAAGTCAACGCCGGTCGACGTCCTCATCGTTCTTCTCGTCGACTGGCGGCTCGTCACTTGCCGCGCCGGTGATTTCCGCGGGCTTATCCTCAGGATCAACCCATTTGATGAGGAAAACCCAGGCGGCGTAGACGAATATGCCAGCCGTCAGCACCATCCACATCGGGTCTTTGATCACAAAGTTCTCGTAACTCGCCCACAGGCCGGTGACGACGACAAGCGCCACGCGCACCCAAAGCGGTCGATAGAACGGGTGATTCAGATCGGAAACGCGCTTCATGAGTCCTCCTGCCACCGGTCAGATCCGGTGGCGCCCTCCATCATAGCGCCAGATCCCGCATCTTCACGAGATTTAATGGAAGGCACCTTGGGAGGCAACCTTAGGATCCTGCCCGATCCACCATCGTGCCCCAGCGTTCCGCTTCACGGAGTTTTGAGGCTTTGCCGGCGCCATGCGCCTTGGGATAGCCGAATTCTGGCCGGCATTTCCGCATGCAATCTACGCAGATTTGCGTAACGCAACGGCTTTCCGCCGGGATAGGAGCCCACGCCGTGACGAAAGATCAATCCACGCTGTTTGACCACCCCGAGGGCTACGGTTCTGTCAGCCGCGCCCTTCATTGGCTGATGGCCGCGCTGTTTGCCTGGCAGTTTCTCTCGGCCATCCTGCATGCCGTTGACCGGGAAATGCCGGCCGCCCGCTTCTTCTGGTCCTGGCACATATCCGTTGGCTTCCTGTTGCTGCTGGCGGTCGTGCTGCGCGGCGCCTGGGCGCTCATCAACCTCGGCAATCGGCCAGCCCACGCCACCGGTTTTCTTGGTGCCGCTGCCCGTTTGGGGCACCTTGCGCTCTATTTGCTGATGCTGGTGGTGCCACTGCTTGCCACGCTGAGAGCCTATGGCAGCGGTCGCGGCCTTTCGGTGTTCGGCATCCAGGTTTTCGCCGGCGGCGGCGAGCGCATCCCCGCCTTGGTGGAACCGGGCAGCGCACTGCACGGCCTGCTCGGCTGGGCCCTGCTCATCCTTGTGGCTGGCCACGTCATCATGGCGCTCGCCCACACCTACCTGTGGCGCGAAGATACGCTGAGGCGCATGCTGCGCGGCCGGCCGGCGCCAATCACCAGGATCGAATAGCCTGTCCGTGCTGTTTGTCAGCTGCCAATGCGGAGGCCCGTCGCCTTGTCGAACAGATGGAAGGAGCCGGGTACCGGCTGCAGCGCCACGGCATCGTGCGGCGCGGGGCGAAGGTGCTTGTCCATGACACGGACGATGAGTTCACCGGCGGCGGTCTCGACGTGGACGTAGTATTCGGCCCCAAGCGCCTCGACCAACCGTATGCGACCAGCAAGGCCCGGAGCTCCAGCCTCGGCCAGGCGAATATCCTCCGGGCGAACGCCAAGCAGGAACGCGCCATCGAGCCCCTCCGGACGTGGACTGAGCTCGAGGCTGCCGAATGCCGGCGCCTGTCCCTGGGCCAGTTCGACCAGGTTCATTTTTGGCGAACCGAGGAAGCGGGCGACGAACAGGTTGGCCGGCCGCTCGTAGAGTTCCTCCGGTTTGCCGACCTGCATCAGATTGCCGGCATAGCCGTCTTTCAACGGCGCGAAGACGGCGATGCCGTCTCCCATGGTCATCGCTTCGGTCTGATCGTGCGTCACGTAGATCATGGTCGCGCGGATGCGTTCGCGAAGGCGCATGATCTCGCCGCGCATCGACACGCGAAGATCGGCATCGAGGTTGGACAGCGGCTCGTCGAACAGGAAAACATCGGGATGGCGGACGATTGCCCGCCCCAAGGCGACCCGTTGACGTTGGCCGCCGGACAGTTGAGCCGGCCGACGATCGAGATAGGGACCGAGGTCGAGAATGTCAGCCGCCTCCCGTACCTGTTTGGCGATCTCGGCAGCCGGTTTTCCGGCCATCTTCAGCGGGAAACCGATGTTGCCGGCAACCGTCATATGCGGATAGAGCGCGTAGCTCTGGAACACCATGGCGACGTTGCGATCCGATGGCGCGAGGCCGGCGATGGAGCGCCCACCGATCCGGATGTCACCCGACGTCGTTTCTTCAAGCCCGGCGATCATCCGGAGCGCCGTCGACTTGCCACAACCGGATGGGCCGACGAACACGATGAATTCGCCATCATCGACCCTAAGATCGAGGCCGGCAATCACACCAACCTTGCCGAAGGATTTGGCGACGGACTTGAACTCGATCTCGGCCATGGTCTTTTTCCCGGAAATCTCAAGGCAGTGAAGCGGTAAGGATCAGCCCTTGACGGCGCCGGCGGTCATTGACCGACCGATCTGGCGATACATCAAAAGGCCGAGCACGAGGGGCGGTAGCGTCGCCAGGATCATAACGGCAGCGGCGACGCCCCAGCGCACGCCACCGCCGGACGCGGCAAAGAAGAACGAGGCACCGACCGACACTGGGGTCGCGTTGTTGGTGGTCAGCATCAGGCCGAACAGGAACTCATTCCAGGAGTAGATGAAGGCCAGCACGGACGATGCGGCGACGACGTTGAGCGACATCGGCGCCACCACATAGACAAGAAGCCTGAGCGTACCGGCACCGTCGACCCGACCGGCCTCCTCGATCTCCAGCGGTAAGTCGGCGATCGACGAGGCGAACAGCACTAGGACCAGCGGCACGTTGACGAGACAGAGGATGAGGGCGAGGCCGAAGCGCGTGTCGAGCAGACCGACCTGCTGGTACATCAGGTAGATCGGAATGGCGAAGATGATCAGCGGCACGGCCCGGAGATTGACGGCCAGCGGCAGCAGCCAGCTCCGCCCGACCCCGAAGCGGGCCATGGCATAGGCCGCGGGAAAGGCCAGAAAAATGGCAAGCACCGAGCCGATCAATGAGGCCACGAGACTGTTCGTCAGGAAATGCAGGATGTCGAAGCGGTCGGCCATCGCGAATACGGCCACATAGTTGTCGAGCGTCGGCGCCTCGATGATCAGCGAGGCGTTGGTCATGATCTCCGCCTCGCTCTTCAGCGAGGTGACCAGCGTGGCGATCACCGGAAAGTTCAGGACAATGACGGCGGCGACGAACACCAGCCAGCGCAGGGCGTTGACGAGGGACTTCCTCATAGCGGCGCCTTTCTGGCCGTCAGTCCATTGATCACCCACAACACCACGAAGGAGGCGGCGAGCAACAGCATCGAGGCGGCGACGGCGAGGCCGATGTCGCCGACCTTGAAGAAGGCCTGATAGATGTAGATGCTCATCGACGTGGTGGAGCCACCGGCGCCGGGTCCGACCAGGGTGTAGAGATTGTCGAACACCCGGAAGCTGTCGATGAAGCGGAGAAAGAAGGTGATGCCGATGGCCGGCATCATCAACGGTAGGTCAATGTTGACAAACAGCCGCCGGCCGCGCGCGCCGTCCAGCGACGCCGCCTCGCGAATATCCGGCGAGACCGCCGCGTAGGATGAATGCAGGATCAGCAGGGCGAACGGCGTCCACTGCAACGTCTCGATGGTGACCAACGTCGTAAATGCCCAGTCGCGACCAAGGAAGGCTGGAAAATCACCGTACCATTCGAGGAGATAATAGGGCACCGCGCCGACGAACTCATGCAGGATCAGCCGATACATCAGACCGACCAGTGCCGGTGCCACCATCATCGGCAGCATCAGAAGGGCAATCAGCCAGGGCCGTTTGGCAAACAACGGCGCCAGGAACACGGCAAGCCCGAGACCGGCAACCACCTGAATGACGGCAACGATCAGCCCGAAGCGTAACGAGAACCAGGCGGCGGCCCAGAACTCCGGATCGGCCATCGCCTTGGCATAGTTGGAAAAGCCAATCAGCTCGGGCGCCCGGATGTTTTCGAAGCCGACGCGAGAGACCGAGTAGATGATGTCGAGAACGAGCGGGAACCCCAGAAGGGCGATCAGGAAGGCCGTGAGCGGGGCGATCAGAAGACGCCCCTCGAAACGGGAAGTCCGCGGCATACGGGTCTCGTCCTCCGAAGGTCGATAACGTCGGAAAGCCGCCCGCGCGCCGGCCGGGGGGATCGGCGCGCGGGATAGCGGCGCTGCTGGCTCAACGAAACTACCGCATCCGCCAGGGGTGGGACAGCGGCGGTCAGGCCGCCGCCGTCCGGACGGTCAGGGCTTCAGGAGCTCGGCCATGCCGCTCTTCGTCGCAGTGAGCGCGTCGTCGAGCGACTTGCCGCCGGACCAGTAGGCCGTGAACTCCTTGGCCTGCAGCTCGTAGACCTGCAATGCCTTGGCCGCCGTGCCGCCGTGCATGACGAAGCCGTAGGAACCGGCATATTGGCCGAGCTTGACGAGGTCGGGCCGCTCGGTGCTAACCTTGGCCACCACGGCGTCGCTGAGCGCCGGCGAACCGCCGGCCTTCGCGTAGATCACCATGGCGTCCGGCGTGCCCAGCCAGTTCAGGAACTTGACGGCCCCGTCCTTGTTCTTGGAAGCCTTGTTGATACCAAGGCCGAGGCCGTGGATATGGGTGAAGCGCCCCTCCGGCCCGGCGGGCGGCGCCACGGTGCCGATCTTGCCGGCCACGGCCGGTGTCTTGTCCTTGTTGTCGAGATCACCGAAGGCGGCGTTCCATTGCAGCATGGTCGCCGCCTGACCGGCGCCAAAGGCGGCGTTGGCCTCGGCAAACTCGTAAGTCGTGGAATCCTTGGGCGAGGTGCCGTCGTCGTAGAGCTTCTTGTAGATGTCGAGCGCCGTGCGGTAGGCGGGGCTGTCGACGGTGATCTCACCCTTGTCGTTCATCCAGTCGCCGCCTTGGGCGCGCGCCACCGATTGCCAGACCATCATGTTGAACAGCAGATTCTTCATCTGAAGGACCGTGCCGTAGCGGGTCGGGCTGTCAGCGTTGATCGACTTGGTAAAGAACAGTGCCGTCGCCATCCAGTCGTCCCAGGTCCAGGCGTCCGGGTCCTTGGGCTCGAGCTTCTTGCCGAGATACTTCTCGGAGATCTCGCCGTATTTGGCTTTCCAGTCGGCGTCAGCGAGCAGCTTCTCGATCAGGTCGGTGCGGTAGTACATGAAGTGCAGCGACAGGTCGGTCGGGATGCCGTACTGCTTGCCATCATATTGCATGGTGGCCAGCACCTTCTCGGGGAAGGTCGCCTTGGACGCGTCCGGCAGGGTGATCGGGTCCATGAACGGCGTGTAGCGGCCGAGCGCGTAGGTCGCGAGCAAGTTGACGTCGAAGTCGGTCGAGCCGGCGGCAAGGTCGGCGGCCAGCTTGTCAAAAAAGCCATCGCGATTGAAGAAAATCAGCTTCACCTTGTCGGCATCGGATGCCGTGGCGTTGTAGGCATCGGCCGCCTTGCGCAGACCGGCTTCCTCAGGTCCGCCCGGCCATCCGAGCACGGTCACCTCGGCCATCGCCCCGGTTACTCCCAGCGCCGCAAACAGAGCAGCACTGGTCAGAAGGGTTTTCAGTCGCGTCATTTGTGTCCCCTTGGATTTTATAATGTGCGACGGGCGAGATCGGCGGCGCCGATCACGCCAGCGGATTTTCCGAGAGCCGCGGCGCGGATCTCGGGCTTCAGGTGTGGCGGCAGATGCGCCAGCCGCGCTTCGAGGCGCTCGCGGTAGCCACCGGCAAGGCCGACGCCACCGCCTACGACCATGACGGCCGGATCGAACAGCAGTTGCAGGTTCTGAAGGAGTCGCGCGACCACATCGACTGAGCGGCCGACGACGGCGGACGCCCAAGCCTCGCCGCCCGCAGCAGCAGCAAAAACGGCCGGCGCATCAACGGCATGACCGAGTGCTGTGGCCGCGTCGGCCAGGAAGCGGCCACTCGCCAGCGTTTCGAGCGGGACGCCCGTCGTTTCCTGAGTGAGGCCGACCGAGCCGGCGACACCACCCCGGCCGGTGAGCAACCGACCGCCGATGACGGCGCCGCCGCCGATACCGGTGGAAACGGTCACGAACAGCAGATCGCGACCAGCGCCGGCGCCAAAACGGTATTCGCCCCAGGCGGCGGCCTGAGCGTCGTTATGGAGCACCACTGGTTGACCGAAGCGGCTCATCAGTGCGTCGGCCAGTGGATAACCTGTGGATACCGGTAGGGTACCCGGATTGAGCGCCGACCAGCGGCCGCCATGCACGACACCGGTTACCGCGCCACCAATGGCGCCATAACGGCCGCGCCAGGGGGCGGCCAGTTCGGCAATGGCATCGCACCAGTCAGCGGGGTCAAGGTGGCGATCGGTCGTCCGCTCACTCACTTCGACGATACGATCGCCCTCCACCAGCGCCACCAGTGTCTTGGTACCCCCGAGATCGAAGGCAAGCGTCGGCTGGGCGGATGCCGCGCGCGCCGCGCCGATGGCATCGGCGAACCAATGGGTGATGTGCTCGGGACGGGTGATGGCCGAACCGACGACGACGCCGTGAGCCCCGAGCCGAATCGCCTCGGCCGCCTGCTCAGGCACGCGAATACGCCCCTCGGCGATCACCGGCCGCCCGAGCCGGACGGCGGCGGCGAGTAATTGGAAATCGGGATCGGACGGCTCCGGGCCACCGGTGTAGCCGGACATGGTTGTCCCAACGACATCGACGCCCAGCGCCACCGCCGCCTTGGCTTCCTCGATATTCGAGAGGTCGGCCATGGCGAGCTTGCCATGGGCATGCACCGCCTTACAGAGGTCGGCAACGGCAACCGGCCGGACGCGGTCGGTCGCGTCGAAAGCGATGATGTCAGCACCGGCTTCGGCCAGCGCCGCGACATCGTCGAGGAAGGGGGTGATGCGGATCGGCGAGGTATCCAGGTCGCGCTTGATGAGGCCGATGATCGGCGCGTCGGTCGCCGCCCTGACGGCCTTGAGATTGGCGATCCCCTCGATGCGAAGACCACGACCACCGGAGGCCAGCGCTGCTAGCGCAAAACCCACCACCTGATCGGGATGGTCGAGCGGCCCCTCAGGCACCGGCTGACAGGAAACGACGAGCGATGAGGCAAAGCGCTGAAGGCAGTCGGACACGGTTTCCTCGCTGCTGTTCACTAGAGATAGTGGTAGCAGCGTAGAGACCAGTTAGCAACCAGTTTGGACTAAAGGCCTATAATTTGCTCAACTGGTATCAAAGTGATCACGCACCGTCCTGAGCGCGCAGCTCAACCAGGAAGTCGTAGCGTTCACCGCAGTAATAGGTGCGGGTGAACTCCACCGGCGTGCCATCGGCGGTGAAGCAGCGACGTTCGGCGACCAGAAGCGGCGCGCCAATCTCGAGGTGCAGCAGACGGCCGTCTTCGGCACCAGCCACGGCGGCGCGCAGGCGCTGCAACGCCCTGACGGGTCGGCGATGCCGTTCGGCGAGCACGTCATAGAGCGAGCCGGTAACCACCTCGGGATCGTCGAGCACGTCGGCCGGCACCACCGCATGTTCGATGGCCATCGGCATGCCGTCGCCCGTCCTGAGACGCTTCAGGCGACAGACGCGGGCGCCCACCGAAAGATGCAAAGCCATGATTTCCGCCGGTGAGGCAGCTCCCACCTCGCGGCTGATCCAGGTCATGCCCGGTTCGATACCGCGCGAACGCATGTCTTCGGAAAAGGAGGTGAGCGCTGACAACGGCTTTTCCACACGCTCGGCGACGGCGGTGCGGGCGCCATGACGGCGAATCAGCACGCCATCGCCGACCAGCCCTTCGATTGCCTTGCGCACCGAGGTGCGAGAAACGTCGATGGCCTCGGCGAAATCTCGCTCGCCCGGCAGGACATCGCCTGTGCCGAGCACCCCCTCGGTGATCGCTTGCCGTAGCGCCACTGCAAGGTCACGATAGATGACGCCACTCGTATGCCGACCGAGGGCGCCGCGAAGAAAAACGATGAGCGAGGATTGGCTTGGCGCTGAGTCTGACATGATCGACGGGTTATCGCGATTGGGTCCGCCCGATGTAGCAGTTCGCAACCGAAAGAGAAACAAGGTGAGAGTTTCGCGAACGGTGCCAGTTGCCCGGGTCGAGAATACCGCCCCAGGCCGGACTCGAACCAGCACGCCCTCGCGAGCAACAGATTTTGAGTCTGCCGCGTCTACCATTTCGCCACTGGGGCAGCGGAGGCGGAATATATCGGTCGGCGGTTGGCCGTCAACGGGCGATTGGAGAAAGATCGATTTCCGAAGAGCTTTTTGCAGAGGCGGTCGTGCTTAAGACGACGGAAAGGTCCGCTGGGTAATGTTCGTTGATCATTTGCCAGGAAACCGACCATGCCCATGCGACCGTCCCCAGCCTCTCCGTCCGCCGGTTCCGGTGGCGCCCAGGCGATCATTGGCGGCCGTCGCCTCGTCGGTCATCTTCTCGGGCGCCGCAGGTCTGTTCCTGCGTCTGACAGCAGCAGCAGCGATGCAACCGCCAGCGAAGTCCGTCCGGTGGCGCTTGTTGTCGATGACAGCCCGATCGCGCGCATGCTGATATCGAGCATCCTCCAATCCTTCGAGGTCGACGTCTTTGAGGCCGGTGGTAGCGTCGAAGCGCAGGCCGTCGTCGCCACCTGCCGGCCGGACGTGGTGATCGTCGATTGGACGCTGCGCGCCGAGACCGCGGCCGACGTGCTCGACGCGCTCGAAACCCGTTTCGTCGGTGGGCTGCCTCCGGTCGTCATGATAAGTGCCTCGGCGCGTATGCCTGGCGACTTGCGCGCCACGGCAACGCTGCGCAAACCCTTCACGCCGCGCGAACTCTATGCAGCGCTCGCGACGGCCTTTTCGGGCAAGGGGGATGGCGTCGCCGAGGCCTGAGCCGACCGGGCAGCGCCTTTTTCGCCTATCTGATCGTCAGGCTCGTTGACGGCGCCAAGCCGCCGGTGGCGCCCATCAGCGTACCGTCGGCGGTAACCACCGGGGGGTGGGCGAAGATCAGGCACCAGAACACCTTGTACTTGGAGTTCGGGTTGTAGGCCGTGGCGATGCCCATAAGGTTCATCTCCGGGTCCTTCATGCCGCGATCATGCGGTGGCGACTGTCGCCAGCCGGAGAAGGCCTCGGCCAGCGTGTGATAGCCGGCCGCGACATTCTCGCCGGCGTTGGCGAACTGATACCCATAGCTCTTGAGACGGGTGCCGAGCAGCGAATGGCCGTCGACGTCGTGGCCCATCTTGTCGGCCGCCGCCATCTTTTTCGCATAGTCCTGGGCGATGCGGCTGAGCTGCGGATCGAGCGCCAGCGGCGCGATTCCCGATTGGGCGCGATACTGATTGAGCATGGACAGCGCCTTGTTCTCGTCGACATGCGCCGTCGGCGAGGCGAGATCGTCATAGAAGGTCGGCTTGGGCGGCGGTGGCGGCGCGCTCTGACAGGCGGCGAGAAAGAGCACCGCGAGAAGCGGCAAAAGGGCGAAGGCGCGTCCGGACACGGGAAATCTCCATGAAGGCTCGATCGGCTGAGCCGACCGGCAGGGTGGATTTGCCACCAAGAACACGAACGGGTGGTTAAATTTCGGCAAACTTTGACGGCAACTGACAGCGGCGATTGCCCTCGCTTTCGCCGTTCTGGGCATGCTAGGCTGAAACTCCTCCGCAATTGTCCGTAGAGAGGTCAGCCTTGTCCGCCCTTGAAGAGATCGCCGCCATCGCCGGGGAAGCCGTGCTCTGGCGCCGCGATCTGCATCG
>JAGSYV010000214.1 GCA_018262505.1 Pseudomonadota bacterium | reverse complement strand
CTTCGCGCTCAACCGCAATCTTGCCGAGCCGATGGACCTCAAGGTCGAGCTGCGCGGCTTCGGCGGCACGCGCGAAGTGACCGAGGCGCAGCAGGTCTACCACCCCAACATGAAGGCGGTGAACACCAAGGACGCCCCCAACACGGTGGCGCCGACACCCATCAAGTCGGTCGCCATCGACAAGGACACGCTGACCGCCAAGCTGATGCCCGGCAGTTGGAACGTCATCGTCACCAAGCCGAAGGCCTGAGACCAAAGCATTGTGCGGAAAGTGGGAACCGGTTTTCCGCGGAAACAATGCGACAACAAAAAAAGCTAGAGCAGCGGTTTGCGCTCGTCAGAACGCACGTTGCTTGGCGCGCGGCGACCGCTTCCCCGGTCGCCGCCCCCCTGCCGGCAGTGCGATGATCGCCAGCCGGCCCGCATGAACGCCGCGACTCCCCCGTCGCGGCGTTCGTCATTTTGGGTCGGGAGTGGTGGAGTACTGGCGTTGAGGCTTTCGTGCCCGCCCTCTGAAACGTTCCAGCTACAAGAAAGCTTGCCCGGCTACGCCTGTTTCCGCGCAAGGAAATAATAAAGCGCGGAGTCATTTCCGGCTGCCCGATCACGTAATTCCTCTATCCAATGAGCATCTCGGACACCGCTTCCCGGCTTCTGTCGCGAACAAGCTTGCGAGACAGGCACCCAGCCCTGGACGCCGAGGCGAACGCCAGAGCACGGCATGGCTGGGAGGCCTCGGAACAGGGTGCCAAAGCCCAGGCGCTGGCCGCCATCAAGAGCATGCACTACGACGGAACCGGCTATTTCCGGGTCCACTGCACCCGATCATGATCATGCATCCCACCGTGCCGAAACTGAACGGCCAGAACCTCACCACCTATCGAGTTGCTGATGGCATCGCCATTTTCGTCGGCATGAACAAAGCCATCGCCGCCGCGACCGACGCGCCACGACACCCCAGGCGGCGAACATCTTTCTGAAGACAATGTCCGTGCTGATGGAATTTGCCCTGGAGGCCGGCCTGATTGACCACAATCCAGTCAGGGACGTGAAGAAGATCGTGACAAGGTCGGATGGCTTCCACACATGGACCGTGGCCGAAGTCGCCGCCTATGAGGCTCGTCACCCTGTCGGCACTATGGCCCGGCTCGCCATGGACCTTTTCCTCTATACCGGCCTTCGCCGATCCGACGTTGTCCGCGTCGGCCCGCAACACATAGCCGGCGACGTGCTGTCCATCCAACCGGTCAAGACACAGCGCAGCTCAGGCGTCATTGTTACAGTGCGCATTCTTCCCGCTTTGGCAGAGTCGATTGCGAAGACGACAACCGGCGACAAGACACTGTTGATATCAGGCTGGGGGAAGCCGTTCGCGGTGAAAGGCTTCGGCAACTGGTTTCGGGATCGATGTGACGAGGCCGGCGTACCAGGCTCAGCTCACGGCCTCCGCAAAGCAGCGGCAACACGGTGCGCCGAGAACGGAGCAACCGCGAACGAGCTTATGGCAATGTTCGGTTGGACGACGCTGCAGGAAGCCGAGCGTTATACGCGCGCAGCCGAAAGGAAAACGCTGGGATTATCGGCCTCAGGCAAACTCAATGCATAGAGCACTTCCGAAGAACGCCAAGCCTACCCTCTTATCCTTCGATTATCATCTACCCTTATGATCAAACCAAATATATATGCAGCCCTAGCAAATGATAAAAATGACCAAATGAACAGCGAAAACCAAGAACATGTAATATAATACCAGTTTTTGGTAATATCAGACGGCCCTATATCAATCAAGATCAGTGGCATTGAGACAAAAGTCAAAACGAATCCTATCACAATCGCATTTCTTGTGTAAGCAAGAAACTGCTTGACTGGGCGAGTGTGCCGTATCTGTCCAATGAACCCATCGCTCTTCCCAGCGATAAACCCATAGACACCAAACAAGAAACCGGTCTGTATCGATGACCAGTCGAATATTTCCCCATAAAGAAGATTTATCTTTAAATTATTACCACGAATGTACCCAATGAACTCAGACGAGAATACATAAAATACAACTAGTACCGAAATCGCAGTCGCGATCGGCCCAAATCTTTCAATATACTCATAAGCCTTAGTACCCAATTTCATGCATTGCTTCCACTAGAGCGCTTTCAGCCAATTCGTAGTTAAGATCGATGTTTTTACTGTGAAAATTTATAGTCTTTTTTATGTCCAAAAGATCGGCCAAAAGATCAATCACTTCGGAACCGCCATCACCACTTATTTTCACTTCAGCTTTCTCCAAATTTATCGTCCCCTCAGCGTGAGATTTAATGAGCTTTTTCAGGGTTTTTTTGATGCTTCCATTAAGAAAACCGCTTTCCCGCCCCATCGACACCTCAATCGTAATCTTCGGGGCATCGTAGGCTTCTGCCATCGATTTTATCGCTACGGCCGCAGCCCCTTCATCGTTGAGCGCAAGTTCCAGATTATCTGGGCTCGCGACAGAAATTGTCACCTTTCGAGTTCCGCCAGCCGCAAATCGCTCCCAGGCATTAGGCCTCAAAATAGGTTTAGACGTAAAATATGGGCCAGCATCGTCGTATTCATTAACATACTGAATAAATCTACCAACACTCAGGATACGCGAATTCGATTGAATTCCAAGTATTGATTTGTTCACATTGAATAAAAAAACAATTCCATGGCCCAAAGGGTTATCAATTGGAAGATCGGTCGTAGAATTATCGAGAACTTCTCCCGGATAATCAAAACGCTGTATCCTAATCATTTGGCCCGATATATAACCAGGCCTCGCGCCAGAAAGTCTTTCAAGTCTAACTTCATAGTCTTGCCCCAAGGATTTTTCCCTGTTCGCCGCAGGCTTGACAGAAAATATCCCATTCAGTCGGTCAACAAACTTAGGCATATGTGGAGCTAGTCTATCGATCTCAAAAAACCGAAAGGTAGTCAGCTTCTCCATTGACCCCCCCCCAAAAAAGACTGACAAAACAATAGCAGGTTGCGTCAACGCAGCAATACCCGTTAGTGCCGTGGCAGCCTGTTCCGGATAGGTACTTTCGAAGCAGAAACCGTCACCCGCAGTCGGAAGGCGAATAGGCAACAAAAGCGGCATTGCCGACCGATAATCCCTCACCTTTTTCATGGTGAGGGAATCAGAACAAAAAGCTCAATGATTTCAATACTATTTGGACGATTTGGCACTCCCAACCGGAATCGAACCGGTGTTTTCGCCGTGAGAGGGCGACGTCCTGGACCGCTAGACGATGGGAGCGCGGTACGCTTTGGGAAGCGTGGGGCGGATATAGCGAAGCCCCCTTGCGAGCGCAAGGGGGTATTTCATTTTCCGGCTCCGCTTTCGGAGCGCGTCGTTGGAAGTCCTGCCAAACCCACGGAAATCCGCCTTTGACCGCCCAATCGTCCTTGCCGGTCAACTCATTGGTCAGTCGCGCGACCCGACGCGCCGCCGATCCAGCCAGCCAAACCGGTGAACCGTTGCTCTTGATATCGGCGGCAGAGGCGAGCATAACTGACGCCGTTCCGAGGGGTGTCTTCCATCCGGGAAGGCTGAGATGATCTGCGTGGCGGATCGAACCCTTCGAACCTGATCCGGGTCATGCCGGCGAAGGAACGGAACCTCATGGCCCCGCCGCGTGCCCGCGCGGCTATCAGGCCATGTTTCCCCCAACGCTTCTGGCCCATCCGCCCTTTTTGGAGGGCTCGGCGAACGATGGGAAGCGCGATGCGCCCGAAGACGATGCTTGCCGCCGGCCGGGGCGTTGCCATTCAGGCATTCATCTCCTTTGCCGCCGTGCTGACCCTCTGGCAGGCGGCGGCGACGGGCCTTGCCCTCCCCTCCTTCCTGCTGCCGTCGCCCGCCGACGTGGTCGCGGCCTATGGCGCCTACGGTCCGCGCCTTCTGGCCGAGGCGGGTGTCACGCTGCTGGAAACCATGCTCGGCCTTGTCGCCGGCATCGCCTTCGGCATGGCGGCCGGCTTTGCCGTCTCCACCTCGTCGCTGGCCGGCCGGTTGCTGTCGCCACTCCTCGTCGTCAGCCAGGCGCTGCCGGTGTTCGCGCTGGCGCCGCTGCTGGTGCTGTGGTTCGGCTTCGGCCTTGCCTCCAAGGTGGTGATGACCACGCTGGTGATCTTCTTCCCCGTCGCCTCCGCCTTCGCCGATGGCCTTCGCCGCACGCCGCCGCATTTCCTCGACCTTGCCCGCCTCACCGGCGCCGGCCGCTTCCGCACGTTGCGCCTCATCCGCTGTTCGCCGCCCTCGGCGTGCTGGCCGCCGCGACGCTGCTGATCAAGATCGCCGTCGACCGGCTGACGCTCCGCCTCATTCCCTGGATCGAGAAAGATTGACCTCCCGAAAGGATCTACCGATGCGCCTTCTTCCCGCCCTCGCCACCGCCCTGGTGCTCGCAGCGAGCCCAGCAGCCGCCACCGAGAAGCTCTCCGTGCTGCTCGAATGGTTCGTCAATCCCGACCACGCACCGCTGGTGGTGGCCAAGGAAAAGGGCATCTTCGCCGCCCACGGGCTCGACGTCGATCTCGTTGCCCCCGCCGACCCGTCGGCGCCGCCGCGCCTCGTCGCCGCCGGCCAGGCCGACGTGGCGCTGCATTACCAGCCCAGCCTCGATCTCGACGTCGACGCTGGTCTGCCGCTCGTCCGCTTCGGCACGCTGATCGAAACGCCGCTCAACACGCTGATCGCCCTGAAGGACGGACCGGTGAAGACGCTCTCCGACCTCAGGGGCCGCAAGATCGGCTACTCGGTGTCCGGCTTCGAGGATGCCATGCTCGGTCAGTTCCTGAAGACCGCCGGCCTCAAGATCGACGATGTCGAACTGGTCAACGTCAATTTCTCGCTGTCGGCGTCGCTCCTGGCCGGTCAGGTCGACGCGGTGGTCGGCGGCTATCGCAATTTCGAACTCAACCAGATGAAGATCGAGGGGCACGAGGGCATCGCCTTCTACCCGGAAGAGAATGGCATGCCCGCCTATGACGAGCTGATCTACGTGACGAACAAGAAACTCGTCGGCGACAAGCGCCTGCCGGAATTCCTCGCCGCCGTCGAGGAAGCGACGATCTACCTCACCAACCACCCGGACGACGCCTGGGCGCTGTTCATCAAGGCCTATCCCGACCTCAACGACGACCTCAACCGCCGCGCCTGGGCTGACACGCTGCCGCGCTTCGCCAAGCGCCCGGCGGCGCTCGACGCCGGCCGCTACCAGCGCTTTTCGCAATTCATGAAGGACGCCGGCCTGATCAAGACCGTGAAGCCGGTGGAAGACTACGCGGTGGAGCTGCGCTGAAATAACAGCTCCGCCCGGAAAGTCGGACCTTCCGGGCGGACGCCTGAACAAGAGAGAGAAAAACTAAAGGCTCAGCACTCGCCGACGGCGTGAAGCTTGACGGGCTTGCCACAGCCGCAATCGTCACCACGGCAGGCTTGCTCATCGGCGCCGCCCGGCGGTTCGGCAGCCGTCTCGATGGCAAAACGGATACCGGCGAGAACGTCGTCGATGCGGGGCTGGGCCACCGGCACCGTCTGAATAGAGACCCCAGTCCCGCGCCTGATCGATGGTCAGGCCCCAGCACACCGTCAATTCGTCGAGATGCCAGTCGCGCACCGTCCGCTCGGCCCGCTCGCGGTCATCGGCCGAGACGGCGAGCACACGGACGCCAAGCTTGCGAAACTCTTCGTAGCGCGCCTCATAGGCCTGAAGCTGCGCCTTGCAGAAGCCGCAATGCAGGCCACGATAGAACAACACCAGCGTGAAGTGCTGGGGCTTCTGGTCGCACAGCCGCCAACACGGACCACCAACGGTCTTCACCCGTAACGGGGGAACCGGCTGGTTCGGAATGAGGCGGGTGGACATGTTCATCGGGACGCGAAACTCGCAGGGCTCGTCGCAAGACTTGGAAGACTATACGACAGGAATGGCGGGTATCGCCACTCTTCTCAACGCCCTTAATCTGCTTATTGTGCGTTCACAGGTTAAGAAGGTCCCCATCACGATTCGCGGAGATAGCCAAAAGAGTCGTGAATAGGTGTTTTTAAGTCATTCTCGGAGACGGTTTGGAAATTCGCACCTAGGAGTCGGCGGGCATGGCTTCCGAGAACCGAGACGGAACGGACATCGGGGGCCGTGAGCACCGGAGGTCGTGTCAGGGAACCGCCGGAGCGGAGTTTGCAAATCGGTCTCAGCCGGAAAGGCCGGGGATCTGCATCCCCAAGGCGCCGGCCACCAGAACGGCGTTGAGCGACAGCACCAGAACGGCGGCGGCGATCGCCAGGGCGTCGATCAGGCGGCCGTTGGCGTAGGCGCCCATGATGTCGGCCCGGCGGGTCAGCAGCACCAGGGCGATCATCGGCACCGGCAGCGACAGCGACAGCACCACCTGGCTGATCACCAGCGCGCTGGTGGCGTTGACGCCGGCGGCAACCACGGCGAAAGCCGGCACCATGGTGACGAGGCGACGCACGAACACCGGGATCGTCATGCGGACGAAACCCTGCATGATCATCTGCCCGGCCATGGTGCCGACCACCGACGAGGAGATGCCGGAGGCGATCAGCGACACCAGGAACACGCCGGCGGCGGCGGTGCCGAGCAGCGGCGTCAGGGTGTGATAGGCGGTTTCGATCTCGGCGACGTCGCTGTGGCCGACGTGGAAGGCCGAGGCGGCCATCATCACCATGGCGATGTTGACGAGGCCGGCGACGGCCAGCGCGGCCACCACTTCGATGTTGGAGAACTTCAGCACCTTGCGGCGCTCGCCCTCGTTGCGCACGTGCGCCCGGTGCTGGGTAAGGCCGGAGTGCAGGTAGACGGCGTGCGGCATGACGGTGGCGCCGATGATGCCGACGGCCAGGGTCAAGGCCCCCGCGTCCGGCAGGCTCGGCGTGACGGCGCCGGTGGCAGCGGCCACCCAGTCGATGGGGGCGATCAGCATCTCGATCAGGTAGCTGACGCCGATGATGCCGACCAGGCCGCCGATGATCAGTTCCATCGGCCTGAAACCACCGCGGTCGAACATCAGGAGCCCGTAGGTGACGAGCGCGGTGATGACCATACCGGTGAGAAGCGAGGTGCCGAACAGCAGCGACAGGCCGATTGCCCCACCGAGGAACTCGGCGAGATCGGTGGCCATGGCGGCGATCTCGGAGATGATCCACATGCCGACCACCACTGGGGCGGGGAAGTGATCGCGGCTCATTTCGGCGAGGTTGCGGCCGGTAACGATGCCGAGCTTGGCCGACAGCGCCTGGAACAGCATGGCGACGAGATTGGCCAGCACCACTACCCAGATCAGCGCGTAGCCGTAGCCGGCACCGGCGCCGATGTTGGTGGCGTAGTTGCCGGGGTCCATATAGGCGATCGAGGCGACCACCGCCGGGCCGACGAAGGCCAGCATGGCCCGTGGCCCCCGAAGCCGCCCGGCCAGCGCTTCGGAAATGGCGAGCGACGTGCGCCCGGTCATTCCGGAGGGGGTAACGCTGAGAACGGACTGGGAGACAGACGACATCGGGATCACCAGGAGGTTTCCTATGCTTGGAAATATAGCATAGGCTACATTTCCGTCAAGCTTATTGCGACTAACTCGCAATAAAATCTGCGCGACTGTGACCGGCTCCGCTCCAGGGATGACGCTTGGCTGCCTACACTAAAGTCTGCGCGACCGTGATCGGTTCCATAGGGACGACACTTGTGTGGTGGTTGCAAATCTTAGCCGCGGCTGCATAGTGTGCCGCCTCAGCGATGCGGCGCGGCGGAGGAACCCACCGGCGCCAAAAGGTCCCGCCAGGACCCGAAGGACAGAACCCATGTCGAGGGATGAACTGCCGCCCGAGCCCGAGGACGGCACCCTGCCGGAGGCGACCGACGCCGACCGCTTCACCAACGCCCGCGCCATCCGCTCGACGGCCCTCTTCGAGGACTATACCGAGCTGATCGCCGACCTTACCGAGGAATTTGGCGAGGCGCGCATCACCGATATCGCCCGCCGGCTCGGCGTCACCCACCCCACCGCCAACAAGGCGGTGCTGCGGCTGAAGCGCGAAGGTCTGGTCATTTCGCGGCCTTATCGCGGCGTGTTCCTCACCGAGGCCGGCGCCACCATGGCCCGCGAGGTGAAGGCTCGCCACCGCCTGGTGGTGCGCCTGCTGATCGCCGTCGGCGTGCCGGCCGAGGCGGCGGAAATGGACGCCGAGGGCATCGAGCACTACGTCTCCGAGACGACGCTCAAGGCCTTCGAGGCCTATCTCGACGGCCGGGAATGAGCCGGCACTCCGATTGACAACCCTGCCGCGAGGGACTAATTCCCCGGCCGGCCCCTGGCGCCGGCCGTCCGCATGCTCCCCAAGCATTGGTGAAGCCAGTTTTCTTGTCTCATCGGTTTTTCGCACTCCGACGTGCGGCAATGCGGGCCCCTCATCTCGTCGCTGGAGTGCTCCGGGGACAAGGTCATGTATGAACCAGAACAAGCCCATAATCCCTATCTGCACGGCTCGCTGACGCGGGTGTTCGTGCGCACCGCCGCGCCGATCGTCCTGTTCATGACGGTCAGCGGCCTCTACACCGTGGTTGACGCGCTGCTGCTCGGCCGCCTTGCCGGGCCGAAGGCGCTCACCGCCGTGACGCTGATGTTCCCGGTGATGATGCTGATCGTCGCCCTTCAGAGCATGGTGTCCTCGGGCATGGCGTCCATCGTCGCCCGCGAGATCGGCGCCGGCGACATCCGCGCCGCCGAAGGCAGCGTCAACGCCGCCAACCTCCTGGCCCTCATCGTCTGCGGCGTCCTGATCCTGACGCTGCTGTTCGTCGGCGGGCCGATGACACAGGCGTTGTCGGATGGCGATCCGGAGATCGCCCACATGGGCCTCGTCTTCACCACCATCATGGTGGTGTTCTCGCCCTTCAGCTTCTTCCTGTCGATCCAGGGCG
>JAGSYV010000017.1 GCA_018262505.1 Pseudomonadota bacterium | reverse complement strand
CGAGATCAAGAACGTCAACTCGATGCGCTTTGCCGCCCAGGCGGTGGAATATGAAGCGCGCCGGCAGATCGGCATCATCGAGGACGGTGGCGAGATCGATCAGGAGACCCGGCTGTACGATGCCGGCAAGGGCGAGACGCGCTCGATGCGCTCCAAGGAAGAAGCGCACGACTATCGCTACTTCCCTGATCCCGATCTTCTGCCGCTCGAACTCGATTCGGCCTGGGTGGAAAGCCTCAAGGCCCATCTGCCCGAACTGCCCGACGAAAAGAAGGCCCGCTTCGTGGCCGAATACGGCATCACGCCCTATGACGCCATGGTGCTGACGCTCGAGCGTACTTCGGCCGACTATTACGAACAGGTCGCGAAGAGCCGCGACGGCAAAGCCGTTGCCAACTTCATGATCAACGAGCTGTTCGGCCGCCTCAACAAGGATGGCAAGAGCATTGAGGCATCGCCGGTTTCTCCTGCCCAGCTCGGCGCCATCGTCGATCTGATCGGCGACGGCACGATCTCCGGCAAGATTGCCAAGGACCTGTTCGAGATCGTCTACACCGAGGGTGGCGATCCGAAGAAACTGGTTGAGGAGCGCGGTCTCAAGCAGGTCACCGATACCGGGGCCATCGAGAAGGCCGTGGACGAGGTGATCGCTGCCAATCCGGACAAGGCTGAGCAGGCCAAGGCGAAGCCGACGCTCAGCGGCTGGTTCGTCGGTCAGGTGATGAAGGCAACCGGCGGCAAAGCCAATCCGCAGGCCGTCAACGACCTCGTCAAGCAGAAGCTCGGCATCGAATGATCGCCAGGGGAGAGCGGCACAAGCTGCCGTTCCTCAAAGGCAATTTGCGCGAGGGCGGCCGCTGGGTCGCCCTTTTGCTATGTGGCGCAAGGTTCAATTAACCCTGTTCGTTAAGCCTGCCTTATCCCCCCCCTCCTTAATGTCGGCAAGCCGGGGTTCGGCGGTGCAAGCCGCTTTGTATGTCTCATTCCCCCCGGTCTGAGCGACCGATGGACATTGCTACCCTTCTCGGCGTTTTCGGCGGCTTTGCCGTGCTCTATCTAGCCGTAATCCTTGAAGGTTCGAACATCATGATGTTCATGAACCTTCTGGCGACCAACGTCGTGATCGTCGGTGCCCTGGTCGCGCTACTTGGCCGCTACACGTTGAAGACCTTCCCGGTGGCCGTATTCGGCGGCTTCAAGGAAGCGGTCATGTACAAGACGCACGATACCTTCCACCTGCTCGATCAATTGACCGAGATCGCCGAGGTTGCGCGCAAGCAGGGGCCGCTCGGCCTTGAAAAGCTCGAGATCGACGAACCCTTCCTCCAGAAGGCGATCCAGATGATCGCCGATGGCTATTCGGGCGAAACCATCCAGCATGTGCTCGAACGCGAGCGCGACCTGCAGCACGAACGCCTGCACATGGGGCACACAGCCTGGGCCAAGATTGCCGAGGCGGCGCCTGGCATGGGCATGGTGGGCACCATCATCGGCCTCGTGTCGCTGTTTGCCCACATGTCCGACCCCAAGCAGATCGGTCCGGCCATGTCGATTGCGCTGTTGACCACGCTTTACGGCGCGATCATCGCCAACGTCATGGCGGCTCCCATTTCCGACAAGCTCGCCAACCGTGCCAATCACGAGGCGGAAATCCAGTCGATGATCATCGACGCTGTCTTGATGATCCGCGAAAACAAGAGCCCCAAGCAGGTGCACGAGGAGCTTCTCTCCTACCTGCCGCTCAAGCATCGCGCCAAAGCCGAGGCCGACAGGGAAGCGGCCTGACGGCCTGATTAAGTACAGCAGCAGAAGGGCGGCGGGATGAGCAGCAGGAAGAAGGGCGGCGGTGGCGGTGGTGGGCATGGCGGTGCGCCATGGGTGATCACCTTCGCCGACCTGATGAGCCTGTTGATGGCGCTCTTCGTGATGATCGTTTCTTTCTCGAACCAGGACGAAGCAAAGCTGAAGGAAGCCGCCGGTTCGATGCGCGACGCCTTCGGCTACCAGTCGGTACAAAGGCCGGCCGGCATGATCGAACAGAATGGACTGCCAGAGCGAAAGTATCTGCGCAACGTTCAGCCGATGTCGCTATCGGAAGCGATAGAGTTCGCCAGCGACTTCAACGATCAGTATGAGAAGCAGGGAGCGGAGGTGAATACCAACCGGTTCGAGAAGGCCGCCGAGAGCAAGCCACGCGAATATCTCACCGCTTCCGAATCGCTGCGCCAAGCGTTGCAGGATCTGCCCGACTACGCCGAACTTTCCAAGCAGATCATTCTCAACGTCGCCAATGATGGTCTGCATATCTCGATTATCGATCAAGACGGCCGGCCGATGTTCGGGGCGCAGTCGAGCGAGCCGACCGACCGCATGAAGGTTCTGCTCTCGCGCATTGCGCCGGTCATCCAGCAGATGCCGGGCCGGCTGCAGATCATCGGACACACCGAATCGACTGGCGACATGGCCGTTCCCGGCGGTGCCGCCTGGGCGCTCTCGGCCAAGCGGGCGCTGACCACGGCGGAAATTCTCGGCAGCTTCGGTCTCGGCGCCGGCAGCCTCGCTCAGGTGATCGGCGTCGCCGACAAGGATCCCATGTTTCCTGACGATCCCTTCCTGTCCGGCAACCGCCGTATCGAGTTGGTGCTGCTCAAGGAAGCGCCGGCGCTCCCGAGCGACAGCCCGTTCTGAGGGGCATGCGCAAGGCCGGGGCAAGCGAATGGGCGGAGGCTTTATCGGATTCGTTCCGAAAGGCTCCGACATGACCGATCCCAGTCCGCCTGATACCGGCGATCGTCGCCGGGAAGACCGCTGCAGGACGCGGCTTCGAGCCGGCATTCTCCGCAGCCGGGACGGCCGTCGGCTAGCCGACTGCGTCATCCGCGATCGTTCGGTGGGCGGCGCGAAACTCGTCCTCATGGAGGAGCGACCGCTGCCGCTCGACCTGGAACTTGAGGATGAAGCCGATCATCGACGCTACGATGTCCGCATTATCCGTCGCGACGGTTCGGAGATTGGCGTCGTCGTGGAACGGGAGAAAACCGTTCCGCCTGCCTGAGGCCCGCCCGCGCGAACACGACGAGTTCATCATCAACCTCTTTTCGCCGTCGCAGCCGGACAATATGCTGGCCTGCCATAAGCTGTTCTAGAGTTCCCGCCGAGCAGACTGAAACGTCTGAACGGCGGGTGCTCTAGGAAACAGGCGAGGAGAAGCCGATGACTGCGCCCCAGACCAAGCCGATCGACCTCTACTATTGGCCGACGCCGAATGGCCACAAGATCACCATCATGCTCGAGGAACTCGGCGTTCCCTACAACTTGCATTTCATCAATATTGGCAAGGGTGATCAATTTCAGCCCGATTTCCTGGCGTTTTCTCCGAACAACAAGATGCCGGCAATTATCGATCCGGAAGGGCCGGACGGCAAGCCGATCTCGGTGTTCGAGTCGGGCGCCATTCTGCTTTACCTTGGCCGCAAGTTTGGCAGGTTCTATCCGCAGGACGAGCGCGGTCGCGTCGAGGTGGAGCAGTGGCTGATGTGGCAGATGGCCGGATTCGGGCCGATGCTCGGCCAGAATCACCATTTCGCTCTCTACGCGCCAGAGAAGATTCCCTACGCCATCAAGCGCTATCGGGATGAGACGCACCGCCTCTACGGCGTTCTCGAAAAGCAGCTCGCCGGCAAAGACTACATCTGCGGCGACTATTCCATCGTCGACATGGCCTGCGTCGGCTGGGCACGCGGTTGGGAACGGCAGGACATCAAGGCGGCCGAGTTTCCCAACGTGATGGCGTGGATCGACCGGGTGTCGAACCGGTCCGCTGTGGCGAAAGCGCTCGCCATTACGGCGCCGACGCCGCCGAGCAATCTTGCCGACGACAAGGACGCGCAGAAGGTGCTGTTCAACCAGCGCGCTCGCTGACGGCCTTTTCAAGAGGTATCGTCTCTTGTGAAAGGGCTTGCGACTAAAGTCTTATACTGCCCCGTCGTCCACAAGACGTCGGGGCTTCTTCATCGATACGTGAATTCGTCATACATTCAGGCATCTGGAAAGTATTCGTTCTATTTTTATGTATTTTATCCGCCATTGTGAATAAATAGCCCGTTGTGCTATTGCTGTTTTTCTACTTGGCAGTCCGTAACGGAGTGCAGGCGTGGCGATTTCGAAAACCTCGCTGCATATGCAGGAAGTTCTGAAGAACCTTCGCAATCCGAATCTTCGGATTGGCGACGGACGTCGCCACAAGCGAGTGAGATGTTTCTTACTCGCCGCTGTGCATCACAATAAATACTCTTGCGAATGCATCGTTGAAGACATGAGCGTCGGCGGTTGCCGGCTCAATAACACCGATGGTCAGCTCGTTGTTGGCGAAACCGTGGTGATCAGCATTCCAGAGCAGAAGATGTCGCTGAACGGCATGGTGATGTGGGCTCGCGGCAAAGCGGCCGGCCTCTGCTTCAATCTTTCGGGCCACTAATCTCCATCGTGGTTTCCATATGGTTTAGGTTCATCGGCAGCGCTTTGCCGCCGCTGGAGTCGATTTCGCACAAATTGGCGGATTCGATGGTTTATGGCTTCTGAAAATAACGCTCTGTTCATGTATTGTTTGGCGATTGTTAAGTCTGCAATTTAATCTGCTTTTTAATCAATTGGCGCAGCATGATCTCATCTTCGGAGAACGAAGTTACGAGGCAAAAGACCTCGGACAATACGTAAACAGGGATGTTATCATGGCTCGTCTTGAACTGAACTCGATCGATCAGATGGCCGGCGGCGCCGGCGCGACCAGCGATGTCCTCTACGAACTCGGCGTGATGTATGCCGTTGGTCGTGACGTGGAGCAGAACCTCATCGAAGCCCACAAGTGGTTCAACATTGCCGCCTTCCGTGGATCGGAGAGCGCCGCCCGTTACCGCCGCGAACTTGCCGACGAGATGTCGATGTCCGAGATCGCCGCAGCCCAGCGCGAAGCGCGCGAGTGGATGTCGCTGCATTGATCGACGCGGCTGGCCCCGGAACGGGCCTCGCGGCAAGGTATGGAAAACATGTGCCTGCGATGTCGGGCAACTGACGGCGGTTCTTCCCTCGGGGAAAGAGCCGCCGTTTCGTATTGATAAGGTGGTGAAAGGCAGGACAGGGCGGGCAAGCTGTGCTATGGCCGGGCAAATCAGCCAGGGGACCCGTCCATGGACAAGTCGTTCATCGCCCGCGAGACCGCCCGCCTTCTGCTGGAGGTCGAGGCCATTCAGTTCAATCCGGAAAAGCCGTATATCTTCACCTCCGGCTGGGCGAGCCCGGTTTATACCGACTGCCGCAAGCTCATTTCCTTTCCGCGCCTGCGCAAGCGGCTGATGGCCTTCGCCGAGGAGATCATCCTCTCCGAGATCGGCGCCGAGTCGCTCGACGCAGTGGCCGGTGGCGAGACGGCGGGTATCCCTTTCGCCGCCTGGCTGTCCGATCGTCTCGAACTGCCGATGCTGTATGTGCGAAAGAAGCCCAAGGGTTTCGGCCGCAATGCCCAGATCGAGGGTGACGTTAAGGAAGGCGCCCGTGCCATCCTGGTCGAGGATCTCGCCTCCGACGGTCGCTCCAAGCTGATCTTCACCAAAGCGATGCGCGACGCCGGTCTCAAGGTAAGCCACGCCTTCGTTGTCTTCCACTACGGCATCTTCCCCTCATCAACCGAGGTGCTGGCCGCCGATGGCATCACGCTGCATGCGCTCGCCACCTGGTGGGACGTGCTGGCCGAGGCCAAGGCCTCGAACCGTTTCCCGGCGGCGATGCTGTCCGAAGTGGAAAAGTTCCTGCATGCCCCGGCCGAGTGGTCGGCGGCGCACGGGGGCAGGGCGTCTTTTGAGGGGTGAGGCAGGCTAGGGTGGGGGTAGTCCCCACCCTGAACCCTCAATGCCTATCATCGCCGGTCGATGTTCCGGCATGCGGCAGGTCCTGATCGTTGCGGCTCTATCCGATCCGCTTGCCCTCCGCATCGATCACCAGTTCGCCGTCCTCTTTCGCGAAGGGACCGGGCGGCCAGCGGTCAAGGAGGTCCAGCACCTGCTCGCTTGGCCGGCAGAGAGCGGTCCCCTTGGCTGTGACCACAATCGGCCGCTCGACGAGGATCGGGTGGGCGATCATCGCCTCGACGATGTCTTCGTCAGCCACGGACGGGTCGATGAGCCCGAGTTCGGCAGCCGGCGATTTCTTGACACGCAGCGCGTCGCGCGGTCCGATTCCTGCGGCGGCGAACAAGGCAAGAAGCTGAGGCTTGGTCCAGCCGGTCTTGAGGTATTCGACGATCACAGGTTTATATCCGGCCGCCTCGACGATGCGAACGACGTTGCGCTAGGTGCTGCAGTCGGGATTGTGAAAGATGACGACGTCGGTGACAGGCATGCGAACCTCCATGGATGCGCCTCGTTATAGCCGGCACCGGCGTCAGCCGGAACATTTTGCTGCCCCTCTCGCCCTTTTGAACTCGGCTATCCCTCGTCTTTTTGAGATTTTTGGCTTATGGGAGCGGAAACCCTCGAAAGGACCCTATGAGCCACTACGCCGCCCCCGTCTTCGCTGTTGCACCCATGCTCGATTGGACGGGGACGAAACATTACCTAAATAAAATCAGTCAGATAGTCGTGTATGGCGCGCATGTTGTGAATCCTGTTGTAAAGACCGCTTCATAATCGGTCTGAGCCCCGCATTTCCTCTCTAAGGATGCATCCTCCCTTAGCCGTCCGCATCGGCACTCCTGAACACGCGCAGCTCACTCAGTGACCCACCCACCATATTGAAAACTTTGTCGGCAATTCTAAGTGTATCCGGCCGGTGAGCGATGACCACACGCGTGATGTTTAACTCTGAAAGGTTGTCGTTTATTGCCCTTTCAATTTGGATATCGAGATGCGAAGTGCCCTCATCCATGAACAACATCTTGGGCTTTCTGTATAAAGCTCGCGCGATCATAATTCTCTGCCGCTGCCCGCCAGATAGTGCATTCCCCATGTCGCCTATCAAACTCGCATACCCCATCGGCATCTGAGATATTTCCGAGTGGATGCAGGCAATGCGCGCGCACTCCTCGATGCGAGGCTGGTCAGGCTCTGCATCAAAAAAGGAGATATTCTCGGCAATGGTCCCCGACAGTAAAATATCATCCTGCATGACGGTCGCGATGTTGCCGACAAAATGATTTCGCGCAATCTGACTTAAGTTAATCCCATCATACAAAACAGAGCCTGAGGTAGGGCGCTCAAGCCCAAGCAGAAGTTTGAGAAGCGTCGTTTTACCTTCACCTGACCGCCCGGTAATCGCCACCATCTGACCAGCTGCTACCGTAAGCGACAACCCGGTGAGAATTGGTGGTTCATCTGGATGATAATGAAAAGAAACGTTAGATATTTCTATGACACCGGTGAAGTGCGGACGTTGACCATGTTCGTCGTCAGGTGCCGTAGCGAGAGCCAGATCGGCTAAGCGGTCCAGATGGACAGTAAGTGTCCTCCATGACACCAACGCGTCAACGGCGTTCTTGGCTGCGTTTCCAAAATATACTTGGTACGAGATGAACGACATCATCATGCCAATGGTAAATGAGCCCCCGATCGCGGCTCTTGCTGTAATATAAACAATGAGTGCCGCACCGATCGAGCCAATAAGATCACCGGCGGACCTGATGGCCGCGTCAGCTGCATTGTGACGGTAATTGGCGCCCGTCATATCGACCAAGCGACTTTGCCAACGATCGAAGCGCTCATCCTCTCGGCCAAATAGCTTGATACTTCGTATTGCGCGAATTGTTTCGAGAAACAGCGTCTCCTCTCGCGCTTCCGTAGCGAGTTTATCCTCAGTCAACATTCGCCTTATTTGAATTGTCCCAAAGTGTAATGATCCCTCCAGAAGCACAATTCCGAGCACAATGAACGCGAACTTACTTCCGTATATAAACAGAACCGTTAGTGAAATCGTTGCTGCAATAGTATCAACCAGAGCCTCAAGAGCTGGCCCAGTTAGGAAAGCCTGGATTGCGTTTGTCGATCTGAATCTTGATGTTACGTCACCAAGGTATCGCTGTTCAAAGAAATTGCTTGGCAGCTTCAGCATGTGTCGGAATAGGTTGGCCATTAACCCCAGAGAAAGGGATTGGCCGATCCGTAACGTTAGGATGCGCCTGAGAAAATAAGCGACGGAGTTGATTACAACCAAACCCGTGAATCCAACAAATAGTACATTCATGAGATCTATATCAGCACGGGTAACCGCTTCGTCTACCGCAAGTTGAATGTATAATGGCGCTGCTATAGACGCCATTTGCAAAAGCAGTGAGAGAATGAAGATCTGTATGAGTGTTGGCGTAGCACCTGAAACATGGGACCATATAGCAGACAATGAGAGTCTTTTCCGCTCGTCTCGGGCGGAGAATGTCCCACTGGGGGTGAATTCAACGGCTACCCCTTTCCATCGATCCGCTAAATCATCCCATGATACCGTTACGCGTCCGGAAGACGGGTCATGTATTACGGCTTTATTACTGGTTGCTCTAACAAGAACTACAAAATGATCTCCGTCTAGATGTAGCATGGCTGGTAGCTGCATCTGACGGACAATAGATGTGACCGGAGCGCGAACAGCTCTGCCGTTCAAGCCTATTTGGCTGGCCAGCTTCAAGATCGCCTTTAGGCTGGTGCCCTTAATTGAGGGGGGCGAAAGGGAGCGAAGAGATCCGAGATCTATCCGCCACCCCCAATAGTTGGCCACCATTGCGAGGCAGGCAATTCCACACTCGGCCAATGTTGTTTGCCGAATGACAGGGGTTTTACGTGTGCCGAGGCCGCGCCAACGAAGGCGATAAAACTCTGTCATGAGCGAGCCCACAGCTCCTTGATTGAACGGAGTATCCATTGGGCTAGCGACTGCCGGTCTAGAATAATATCCGCGCTAAGCGTGAGTCCCGGTCTCAGGCGAATATCTTTATTACCAGAGCGCATTGTCTGCCTATCGAGCGTCACATCGACGCGGTAGCTTGGTTCCCGGATCGATATTGGTTTGCCGATCTCTTCTGGTTTCAAAACCGTACCGGACACAGACCGTATCTTTCCCTCAGCCAAACCGTAGTGTGTGTAAGGGAACGCGTCGTAAGCGATCCTCACTGTTTGGGTCGGCTCAAGGAAAGCAACGGCTCGACTCGGAACATACAATTCTGCGAAAAGAGAAGCCGAATCAGGTAGCAGCGAAATGACGGGTGCATTCGCGTCCACGGTTTGGCCCGAAGCTGCTAAAATAGTATCTACCGTTCCATCGGAGGGCGCCGTGATTTGAAAGGCTAGCTTCCCTTCAGCCTCGTTTCTGCGTTGCGCGGTTTCGACGAGAGATCGCCGCAGCTCTGAGATGCGCAGAGCCCCATCTATAGGCGCTTCGCTCTTCTGTCTCGCCAGGTCCGCCAGAAGCTCTTCTTTCTCGTGCAAAGAGAACAGCAGGTTTTGTCCGGCTATTTTCGCATCCCGCAGTGCTGCTTCGCGTCTCTGTATGTCAATGTTACTCATCGCTCCTGATGTTTTGAGGGTCTTGCCGGCCTCAAGCTGGCTTTCAAGTGTAACGATGTTCTGCTCTTGCAATCCATAGCTGTTCTGAAGCGCGTGGATCTGCTGAGTTATCGCCGCCATACGATCAGACAGGCCGGAGACGGTAGTAGACACCTTGTTCGCAACGTCTTTGATACTGGTATTCAGCTCATCTTCCACTGTATTGAGACGCTCGATTTCCGCTCTCGCAGCGGCTCGTCCGTTAACAAGGACTGGATCTGGATCAACGTACATAAGTACCTGACCAGCTTTTACCTCTTGGCCTTCGGTTACCGTGATCTGCTGTATTCTGCCCGCATGCGTCGTCTCTATTCGCAATATCTGGGGATCTGCATCTAGGAAACCAGTTACTCGCTCCCGCCGGGAAAAATTAGCTGATAGTAAGAATAAAATAACGAAAGTGGTTGCGACTATAAACAACCATACGAAACTGGCCCAGGAAGAACCTGGGCCAATGTATATATTCTCAGAGCGACTGTTCGCTGGCATATCAGGGCGTGGAACCTGTTATGACTTGGCGGGGTGTTCTTCGCTCCACAACTTCTGCCAATCCTGTTCACCGACGAACAGTCCGATTGAGAAGCAGATGCTCTCTCCGATCACCCGGACAATTTTGCCCTTCCAATTGCCTCTGGTGCGCATTCCCATCTGGTAAGCGAGTTCCTCAGCCCGCCACGTTGCAAGCGGGAACATGATCCGCTCTGCAAGCGGCGAGCGGCGCATCAGTCGAACATACGGAATTGCCCAGTACTGATAGCCGCGGACAGTCTTTTCAGAGAGATGATGAGCGGTGAATTCAAGATCCGCACGCCACACGTCACGATCGATCATGCCTTTGCGATAGAAATGCGTACAAATGACACGCCCACTCCTAGTGCTGTCGCCATTGCGCAAGGACATAGCACCTGCCCCCAGTGCCCCAATAGCGGCACCTTTTAGTGTACCGGAGCTTGCATATCCAATAGACCCCCCGATCGCGACCTTATCTCCAACGGTGCTCCAATTTCCGCCAGCAATCCCGGAAATTTCTTCTTCCGTCAGCTGGGGTAGGGGAGCACAGACAAGCGCTTTGTCAGCATTAATCTCTGAAGACATTTCTTACCTCGTTCTTCTCATGGAAAGAACCGTCCGGCGGTACTCAACCCTGACGATAAATTAAGTGCGATGCAGAGTTGTATATTGCGAAGGCGAGAAATAACGCTGGCAATGTCCAGATGGGAACTGGATAACCAACAGGTTGTGGAAGGCTACCCACGAACGCAAGCAAGCCATACGTTCCAAGCGCTTCGAAAGACGCACGTTTCAGTGCATTTAACATATCAAGGCACCTCTCTTGTTCGTCACAAGACAGCGGCATGTGCACGCATTACGCATTAATTTCGTTGTAAACCAGAATTATCCAAGATTGCGCTTGAGCGCCGCACGCCACACCTATTAATTGCATAGCTCTAAATTTTGTCAATCGCCTAAGTGCGGGCTAGTTTGCCGCGCTTTGTGGAGGTGTCTGCAGATAAGGGCTTCAAGGGATTTGTCCGCCCTGACGAGCGTGGCTGGTGCAAAATTCTACAATTGTGCACAGCAGTCTAGGCCAGCGATTTCAATGACTTCGACCGTGCGGAAGATGTGTGCAGAGTATGTGACCGCTCCGGCTCGTCATGCGGCGAAGGATGGGTGACCGCTTCGGGCCAACAGAGGGCAGGATGGCATACAAGGGGCACTCACCCACATAGCGCATCCCGTTCCCTGATTGCTGCCGCTCTCCGCTTGTCCAGGTATTCAGCTAAGTCGGAGATGTGCACTCCCTTTGCCGCCTTCTGGCTGCCTTCAATCCGGGTGACGGGGAGGTCGATTTCGCCGGCCATGACTTTGCGGAGGAGCTTCGGCATTGTCAGGTGGGGGAAGAAGTCGGCGCGGACCTTGTCGAGTGGGATGATGACGGCGGCGTTGTATTGCGCCATGAGGAGGAAGAGGGTGTTCATGGGGCGCCTCAAATCATGCCGATGGCGTTCATATAGAGATCGAGGATGGCTTCGGAGGCTTGGCGCTCCTCGGGGTCGAGCTTGCGTAGCTTGATAATGGTGCGCAGGGCTTTGGCCGAGTAGCCGCGCCCTTTCGCCTCGGTGAGCACGTCTTTGATGTCGTCGTTGAGTGCAGACTTCTCTTCCTCAAGGCGCTCAACCCGTTCAATAAAGCGTAGGATCTCTTCGGCGGACACGCCCATTTCCCTGGGTGTGAAGGCTTCATCCTGTTGCCCTTTGCGGGCCCGCCCTTTCCTTTGGTTCTCCGGGCCATCGGTTGACGTGCTCTCGATTTCCATTGTGACCTCACGAAGGAAGGGTTCGGCGGGGCCGGGGCTGATGAGGCGAAGGAGCTTCCCGGCTCCGCCTGCCGCGCATGTGGTGTGGATCGGAAAAGGGTTGTCCGGCGCCGTTGCTGGCACTCGTCGCTATTGTGCCGCCGGGCGGAAGCCATTCATCCTTCCCTTTGGATGATCAACGGAAGCGGTTGCGCCGAAAAATGCCGTGCGCGAGATTGCTCACTGCCCTTCGTATGAGGTGAATGAAATGAGTGATCTTGCCGGCATCTTTGACAGCGACCAGTGGTACAAAGGCGTGATCGCAGCGGGCGTTGCGCTCGCTGTTGGGGCTCTTGCCTTCCACGAGCGCGACTTTGCTCTGATCGGGGTTGGCGCCGCAGTCCTCGGCTTCGGCGAGTGGCTGAACCACCCACCAGTTTCGGCCTTCCAAGGCGGAGGGATACTCACGACATACGGTCGGAGAAACTGTATTGTTGGCGTAGTTGTCGTCGTACTCGGTTGCCTGGTTGCATTCGCCGGTATCACTCGGGCCATCCTTGGCTAGGCGCTCAAACTTCGCGTGCCCCGGAAAGACGATGCTGTCGATCTGGCCGCAGCGAAGTGAACGAAGGGCCTTGGCAATCTCCAGCCCCGTTGCGCGCTCGGACAGATGTGTGACGCGCAATCCGTCGTTCTCGGTGCTGGTAATGGCGGCGGTCATCGCTCTCCCTTTCTGTATTGCGATGCTGCGGGTAGTTGACTGAGGACCGCTCTGCCAAGCTCCTCGGCGTCATTGCGCTGGATGGGAGCCACGGCCTCCGGCGGGGTATCGCCCACAAAGCCGATCTCATCTTCTACGATGCGTCGGGCGTGCTCGATCAGTGCCGGTACCTCTGGCATCAATGCGAGCGGCCAATCCGCACTTATGATCTCGCCGCCGGAGGTCAGTTCAAGCGCGGGCGCTCCCTCGACACAAATCACCAGCAACGGCTTGGTTTGCGGAACTTCGGTGATCGAAACGAGGGCTTCCGGACAGATGCTTTCCGTCTCCAACTTGTCGTCATAGTAACGCGCGAGCTTCATGGCGTCGTCCGAGACGCCGATCACCGTCATGGTGGGGCCTCCGCTTTTCAGATAAACGAGATCGCCCTTGGCAAATGACGAAACCATGTCCCTTTTCTCCTTACCTCTCGGGTTCAACTCACGCCGCCGAGGGATTGGCTGGTAGCAGCACCGATTGTTTTGAACGGTCAATGAGGCCTGCGCCGACGGTGATGGCATCAGATGCCGCCGGGCTCGGCGCCGCGACCTGGGGTGATGTTGCGCTCGTTGGGTTATAGCCGGAAAGTTGCCATTGGCCTTCCTGCTGCCTTCCATGATGGAAGGTCCTGAATTGATATTCTGGCTATCATTACACGTCAAGCGAAATGATAGTATGACTAACAAATCGGACGCGTGATATCTAGGGTGGCTCCATCCGGATTTCGGTGCGCTTACGCAATCCGGGTCGACTCAAAATCTCGTGAGCGTTGAAGTTTATTAGGGGGAATGGCTTATAGCGCTATTTTTGCGAGTGAGTCTTGGTTGTTCACTCGCATAGGGCATAGCTAGTCCTCGCTATTATGTGAGGCGAGGTAGGTAGTAAATGCGTGCAAGGCGCCGAAGGGGCGGTCAGCAGAAGACGGCCGCTGTCGATAAGATTTTGAGGTTTGTAGAATCCTATCCAGATCTTGCGGCCGCTGACCTACTCTCTATTATTGAGAGCGCCTTTGAGCAAGCATATGCGCAATCTCTAGAGCTGGATCAACTAACCGTTGATCGTAACGACGAGCCACATCAATAATCTCGCGAACAATTTGAAGTTGCTCGTTGGACATGCTTGTTGGGTCAATCTCCAGGAGCTCTGAGGGGGTGCAATCGAGAGCGACGGCTATCGCTTCAAGTGTCTTTTGACGGTAACCGGTGGCGCCAGTTTCCAGCTGGTGGATAGCGCCGTGGGTTAAGCCGACTTTTTCGGCAAGCGATTCCTGCGTCTCCTTTCTGCGCTCTCTCCACTGGCGGATGTAGTGGCCTGGGTGCGCCTTGGGTGCGGCTTTTCGCTTTTCGGTCATGTCGGAACTCGATGGTAGGGCCACTAACAATATTCCTGCCTGTTATGCGTTCCCACAAAGCTGCGCTAACAACGAGATTGACTATCAATGATAGTCACACTAACAATTTGGCATGCTTGATTTGGTTGATGCCATTAAGGCCCGCAGAGGCTTGATATCCACGATCGCACGCGAATGCAGGGTGACGCACGGCGCTGTTAGCCAATGGCTACGGTTTCGCATACCGGCAGAGAGAGTGCTCGATGTGGAGCGAGCTAGCGGAATTTCGCGAGATCGGCTTCGCCCGGATCTTTATCCCCCTGCGGAGGCGTCATCTGGTGGTCAGGCGGCGGGTTCGCTTCCATGAGTGTCGCGCTCACCCCTGATCAAGGCGCCGCCTTGCTGTGGCTCCACCAAGCGGGCGGACGCGCTGGATGCGACAGCGGCGGCAATCTTTCGATCGGTGGCAATCGTTGCCCGCTGGTTTTCGCGCCTTTCGACAGGCTCGACCAACTCGGCCTCGCTGAAATGCGTCTGCCATCCGACAAGGCCGAATGCCGCCTCTGGGTACTCATCACCGAGGCTGGCGCGGCGCTTGAAATCGATCCGGCCGCTGAGAGGCGGCTCGACCAGCTTATGAGGAGGTTCGACGACTGACACGGCGGCAACGCCCCAAGTTCTGACAACCTTCGCCGGTCAACCGGCTTGCCCACAACACCATCATTTCACGCGGTTTCCCGCCACGGGAAACCTTTGCCGTTTTCCCGGAACGGGAATCTCACGAGGTTCGACATGGCAATTTCCGAGGCTTGGTTTCATCGGCTCAAGGCCGCGACGCGCGACCTGGTCAAGGTATGCGGCGGCGTTGTCCGCGCTGGCGAGATTTCCGGCTACTCGAAAACCGAGGTCGGACGCTGGCAATCGGCGACCGACACTGACGTGATCCCAATTCCTGCCGCGCTGGCACTGGAAGCCGACAGTGGTCGTGCGTTCGTTTCCTCCGTCATGGCCGAACTCAATGGGCGGCGGCTAGGCGAACCGGGCGCGGATGCGCGGGAGACGGCGAACCTTGCCCGCACTCATGCCGAAGTCGCGCACGCGGTCGGCGAGGCCAGCATCAAGCTTGCGATCGCCCAAGAGGACGGCGTGATTTCGCCCGGCGAGGCGGAGACCATCGACCGCGCTTATTCGGAGATTGAGCGGCGCGTTGGCGCGGCACGCATGTCGCTCGCCAATGCCAAGGTGCGGGTGGTGAAGGGGGACAGGCAATGACCGACCTGTTCCAGGCGGCCGACCTTGCGGCGCGGCCGGCGCCGAAGCCGGTTCGGGGCCTTGCGGCGCTGAACCCGTCCGGCCGGTTTGAGAGGCACGGCAAGGCTGTGCTGTTCGTCCACCACTGCGCCAAGTGTGGCTCGGTTGACGCGCCCTTTGGCTACCTCTGCCACCTCGGCCCGGCGATGGACGCGGGTGATGCGAGAAAGGCGGGCATTTGGCTTTGCGCCGATTGTCGCGACGAAGTGCTAGCCGAGGAGGATGCAGCGTGAGCAGCCTCAACTTCTTTCTCCGCGGCGCCGTGCTCGGTCTTTGTCGTGAACGGGTTCCGCTTGGTGTACAGGCTCGCGGGCTGAAGCTTTCCCGGCATGACGTCAAAACGACGGCGCTGGAGTTCCTCGCCAAGGGGATGATCGGCGAACTGCCGGCCGACGATATCAGGGCAGGGCGTACGTTCTCTTGGCCCGAAACGACGCTACCCGACGCGCCCGAGTTTGCGGAAGACGTGCCGGATTTGCTGGAAAGCCAACCGCCAAAGGTGGAGCTGGCGCCGTGTCCGGCGAGCCAACCAGTCGGTGCCGTTCCGAAGGTCCGCTATTGGCAGGGGCGCGTTGTGTCGTCGCGCCATCTCGTCGGGCTCAACTTGCTCGCCAGTGCGCCGCCGGGCTCGCCGGTTAGCGCCGACGCTATGAGCGAGGGGCTGAAACAGGCGGGCTTCTCGGGCTCGCGGAAATCCGTACAGGTTTTGGCTACTGAGCTTCGCCGCATGGGTTTCGTGGTCCGCTACCTCGCCGGTCTTGGTTATGAGCTGGATGATGGCTCCCGAGCGAAATGGCTGGGGAGGGCAGGGAAATGAGGCTGTCTTACAGCCCGATCGCATGCTTAAGCGCCGCGCCCATACGCGACTACCAGCCGGAACCGGCTTTCCGCCGTGCTTCCATCACGTCGGGTATGGCTTCTTCGGCCGGGCGCATCTCTTCCCATGCCTCTTCGGTCATTGGCGGATTGTCCGGATCGGCTTCGGCTGCTCGCGTCAGTGCCGCGTCTTCCTCGTCGGTGATGGCGCCAAGCGAGGCGAGTGCCTTTGCCTTGGCGATATCGCCTTCGGATTGCGGCGGCTTAGGCTGCATCTTCCCAACCGACCACAAGGCGCCGGCCAAGCGCCGCAAGAGCTTGTTCCAGCATGGTGAGCCTAGTCGGGTGCATCGGGTCAAGGATGCGTCGAGCTTCCTTCTCATCCTTGCCGATCCGGCGCGCGAGTTCGCTCCGGCTAATGCCAGCCTTGGCGAAGGCTTCCAGCACTGCCAGCTTGGCGGCAATATCAGCCGGCGGCGAGATCACTTCGCCAAGCGCCTTCGCTTCCGGCAGAGGGCGCCCCATCCGCACGTACGCAAGCAGGACCGTACCCAGCGCATCGGCGGCTTGCTGTTGTGCATCGGACATGCCTTCGCCCTCGGTGATCGCCTCAGGCACATCCTGGAACGTGACGACGATGATGCCGGGATTATCGCCCGGCTCGAATTGAGCGGCATAACCGTAGGTCTTCACTGCGGACCTCCTTGTCCCATCAGCATCTCTGGCACGGTGGGCGGTTGGGGCTCAATCGAGCCCCAGTGCCTTGCGTATCTTCCTCTCCGTCTTCGGGTCGATCTCGCGAGAGGGAAGTGTTGTGAACCTCTCGCCAATCCAGACCATCGCGTGACCGCCTTTTCCTCGACCTTTGTCGAACTGGAAGGAAAGCCCTCTCGCTTTGGCCTCATCCCGAAGGTCGGCGATGAAGCGATCTCGCTTGTCCATCCGTACCCCCGTTTTGATGTGCTGATTGTCGGACATTTATGTCCGAGCGTCAAGCAAATTCGGACATATATGTCCGAGATTTTTCCTGCTACCTTATACGGAGGCTAAGCCTTGGACGATCTCACCTGCCGCTTTGCCGTCCGGTACCACGATTTGCGATCGTCGCTCTGGAGCGCGCTTGGGTTGCCTCCGACCACGAGCGATTCTGAAATCGTGGCAGCGATCATGAACGAAATTCATACGCGCCAGCAAACGGAATGCGATCTCTACAGTGTTCTGATTTTGCTGCGAGATGGCATGTCATTGTCAGACGCTCAAGGGCTTGTCGAAGCCTTTGATTGGCTGCTCCAAAGGCCAACTGTGGATTGTCAAACATGACCATATCCGCGCCCGCCAAGCGAACAAAGCCATCGATTGACGATCAGATAGCGGCGATGCGGCAACTGATCGATGCCGAAACGACGCGCCTCGAGTTCAAAGTCTCGCGCGGGCAGATGCGCGCCGACACGGCTCAACGGCGGCTCGATGTGCTCGGTGCCGCCTTCGCCACGCTGACCTTTGTCCGGCGTTATGGCGCCGCAATCAGATCATGTGTCGAAGCGGAACGCGCCTTCGAACGAGAACGTGCGGCGGAAATTGAAGCCTTGCAATCAGGTTACGAAGCCGAAAGGGAGGCCGCATGAGCGGGCCGCGATATTCCATCATTCCGGCGGCGGCCGTCGTCGACTCGCGCCTGGAGGGGCGAGATCTCCAGGTGCTCGCACTGCTTGGAACGCACACCAACGAGGACGGTTGGTGCCGGCGTTCCCAAGTGAAGATGGCCGAACAGCTCAAGTGCGCCCGGTCCACGGTGCAGTCTGCTCTCCGGCGGCTTGGCGAGGCCGACTATGTCGAGGTCAAGACCGAGATGCGGCGCGACGGCGGAGACGCTTCGCACTGGTACCGTGTGCGCCTTGACGTGACCTCCGAGCAGTCGTCGTCGGCTGGCTCTCACGTGCTCTACGACGACGATGATACCCCCTGCCGACAGGCCGGCACCCCTGCCGACAGGTCGGCACCCCCTGCCGGCCCTAGATCGGCACCCCCTGCCGGCCCTGGATCGGCACCCCCTGCCGGCCCTGGATCGGCACCATTAACGAAAGAATCTAACGATCAAGATCTAACGATACCCCCTAAAGCCCCCCGAGGGGCGAGAGAGACGCGCGCGAACGAAGATGACGAGGAAGGCTTCGAACGGTTCTTCGAGGTGTGGACGTCTGCCGACCCAGCGCAGAGGTTCGACAACCGAGGACGCGCCTTGGCCGCATGGCGGCGATTGACGCCGAAGGATCGGGAAGCGGCGGCTGTACCGGGCACCATTGCCGCCGTCATCGCGGGGCAGCGGCGAGCGAAGCGCACTTCGCTCATGAACGCGGCGACCTATCTCCGCGATAGGGCTTTCGAGAGGGTGGAAGCCGCACCCTCGGCGTCTGGAACGGGAGAGCTCGTGCCGTTGGCACTGTTTGGCCGGGCTTGGTGGTGTCGGTTCTTTGAGCACGCCAAGGGTGGCGGACGAACGTCCACCGCCGGCAAGGCCAAGTTCATGGCGCAACAGGCGGAGCGAGGGCAGGGAGTCGCGGTGTCGCTCGCCGAGGCTCAAGCGATGGAGGCCGCATCGGCGAGTTTCGCCTACGTGCTGGTCGCTTCGCCCGACTTCGTGGCGTGGCGCGAGTGGTTTGCCGATCGGGGCTTCAGGCTTCCACGGCCGGCGAAGGTCGACCGGATCTGGATGCCATCGGCGAGACCGCCTGAGGCGACTATGGGACAATCTGAGGCAACACAGCGCGAGGGCGTGCGATGACTGCTAATGCGAGAATTGAGGTTTCTGTCGCAAGCCCTTGGTTTAAAGATAAAACGGACAGGGTTCTCGTTCGCGCTTCGGAGACGATCCGTCGCCTTGCCGCCAAGTCGCCGGAGCGCGGAGGCCTGTCCCGGCTGGCGATCGTCGCCGCCGGCTACATCGTGTCGCTGGCCGAGGCAGCGCAGGCGAGTGGTTCCTCGGCGATCGATTATCGCCTGATCCGGGTCGACACATCGACCAAGCCATACGACGGGCCGGCTGATACCATCCTCGGCGCAAAGACCGAACTCGCGATGATCGCTGCGTACATCGGACAACCCGACTGGTCGATCTTGATAGCGATTTGCGTGGAAGGGCGAACTATCGAGGAGGCCGCCAAGGCTTGGCCTACGGTTAAGGTATTGAACGGAAAGGCAGACAAGGAGACATGCGCGGCGATCGGGCGCCGTTTGCGGGATGCCTTGTGCCTCGTCGGTGAAAGGTTTGTCCCCAACTCGATGAAACCTCGCCTGGGCTCGCCTTGACTTCTCCGGGGAAGATAATCAGTTTTTGCCACATTGACGAATTGCGCCTTCGGGCAGCGAAGCCGGGTTGGTCCTCCAGCCCGGCTTTTCAATTGGAACACACCCGACATGGCCAAGCTCACGAGGCTGAAGGGCATTGCCCCTCGGCTTGATACGTCATCGGCGAAGATCCCGCCGAAGACGGCTGACGCCAACTATCACACAGCGTCATGGCGAGACCTTCGCGAGCAATGCCTCGTCCGCGATGGCTTCGTCTGCCAGCTCGCCTTGCCCGGCTGCACTCACACGGCATCGATCGCCGACCACATCGTCAGCCGCCACAACGGCGGCGCCGATGACCTGTCGAACCTCCGCGCGGTCTGCCGCAGCTGCGACAACCGCCTGAAGGAGAACCACCTCGGCGAACGACGCGGCCGGGCCTGAAGGCCTGTGAAACACCCCGTTTCACGCAAGGCCGGGGGGCGGGGTCGAACTCTGAGGAGGCCTAGCCCTCCCAACCGGCATAGATCTCACGCGGAGATTTTTTTCTCATGGCACTGGATTTTGACCTGCTCGGCGACCCGATCCCCGAGGGGTTCGGCAAGCGTGGGCGGCCCGTCCATACGCCGACCGAAGAAAAGCGTAGACTTGTCATACAGTTGATGGCCTTCGATTGGTCGGTCGAGCAGATCTCGGCGGCGCTTTCGATCACGCCACCGACTTTGCGCAAACATTATTTTCGGGAGCTGAAGTCGAGGGTGGAAGCCCGCTTCCGGGTGGAAGCGAAGCTCCTCTCGGTGCTGATGACCGAGGCAGAAGCCGGCAACGTGTCGGCGATCGACAAATACTTCAAGCGCTTCGAAAAGCATGACACCCGCGTGCCGAAATCGGCGCAGGGCAAGGCTCCGAAGGCGCAGCCGCTCGGCAAGAAGGAAGAGGCCGATCGCCTCGCCAAGACCGCTCACGAAAACTCAAGCTGGGGGCAACTGGTCAACTGATGCTGTGGGATTTCTCGTGCCAAGACTGGGAGACCCGGCTGCGGCGCGGGGTCTCGCTCGTTCCCGATCTGCCGATCGACCACGATGAGGCGGGCCGGGCCATCTCGGTGTTCAACAAGCTCTGCCTGCCCGACGTGCCGGGCACGCCATCGATGGCGGAAGCGGCTGGCGACTGGTTCCGCGACATCGTCGGCGCGATCTTCGGCTCGGTGGACGAGGCCGGCTTCCGGCATGTCCGTGACGTGTTCACGCTGGTGCCGAAGAAGAACAGCAAGACGACGGGCGGCGCCGGCATCATGATGACAGCGCTGATCCTCAACAAGCGCCCGCGTGCCGAGTTCATCCTGGTCGGGCCGACGCAGGAAGTCGCCGACACGGCGTTTCAGCAGGCGTCCGGCATGATCGACGCCGACCCCGAGGGTTACCTTCAGAAGCGGTTCAAGGCCAAGGATCACAACAAAACGATCGTCGATCTGGTCAACCATTCGGTGCTCAAGATCAAGACCTTCGACATGAAGGTGATGACCGGTTCCAAGCCAGTCGGCGTGCTGCTCGACGAGGTGCACCTGATGTCGTCGATGTCGGGCGCCTCTCGCGTCGTCGGTCAGATCCGAGGCGGCATCATCACCCGCCCCGAGGGCTTCCTGATTATGATCACGACGCAGTCGGACGAACCGCCGGCTGGCGTGTTCAAGTCCGAACTCAACCATGCCCGCAACGTCCGCGATGGCAAGATCAGGGGTGAAGCGGCGCAGATCCTACCGGTGCTCTACGAGTTCCCCGAGGCGATCCAGCGCGACCGGAACAAGCCGTGGCTCAATCCGGATCTGTGGCACATGGTGACACCGAACCTCGGCCGGTCGGTGACGCTCGACGTGCTGAGGACCGATTGCGCCATCTCCAAGGAGAAGGGCGAGGAGGAGTTGCGGCGCTGGGCCTCACAGCACCTCAACATCGAAATCGGGATTGCTCTCAGGGCCGACCGCTGGGCCGGTGCTGACTTCTGGGAACAGAAGGCCCGGCCGATGACGCTCGACGAGTTGGTGTTGCGCTCCTCGGTGCTGACGGTCGGCATCGACGGCGGCGGCCTTGACGACTTGCTGTCGGCCGGCGTCGTGGGGCGCGACAAGGTCGACCCGCGTATCTGGTACGCCTGGGGGCATTCGTGGGCGCACACGTCAGTGCTGGAGAGGCGCAAGAGCGAGGCGGAGAAGTTCCGCGACTTCGATGCGGCCGGTGAGCTGACCATCGTCGAGGATCTGGGGCGCGATGTCGACGAGCTGGTTGAGCTGATTGCCGGACTCGATCGCACTGGCAAACTTGCCATGGTTGGCCTTGATCCGGCCGGCGTCGGCGCCATCGTCGATGCCCTCGCGGAGAAAGAGATCACCACATCGGCCGAGACGGACTCCTCGGGAGAAGCGCGCGTCGTCGGCGTCAGTCAGGGCTATCAGCTTCAGGGCGCCGTCAAGACGGCCGAACGGAAACTCGCCGACGGCACGCTATCGCCGGCTGAACAGGGGCTGATGGCCTACGCGGTCGGCAACGCCAAAACCGAGGTGCGCGGCAACGCTCTGATCGTCACCAAGCAGGCGGCCGGCACGGCGAAGATTGATCCGCTGATGGCGCTGTTCGACGCCGTTGCACTGATGTCGAAGAACCCGCAGGCGGCCGGTGGCAGCCTCGACGACTATCTCAACTCCCTGGCGGCCTGACATGAACCTTCTGCGCAAGACCATGACGCTGCTCGGAAGGGCGGCGGGCCGGCCGCTGTCTTTGGAAGACCCCGAGCATTGGCGCAACCGGGGCGCGGACGGCTATGCCGGCGAGCCGGTCAACGAGTCGAGCGTGCTGGCAATCTCGGCGGCCTTCGCCTGCGTCAACCTCGTGGCTGGCACCATCGCCTCGTTGCCTTTGATGGTCTATCGACCGGCCGGGGGCGGCCGTGATGTGGCAAGCGATCACCCGCTCTACCGGCTGATCCATGACAGCCCGAACTATGACCAGACGGCGCTGGAGTTCTGGGAATTTGCCTGCGCGGCGATCGAGCTGCGCGGCAACTTTTATGCGTTGATCGAGCGAAGCGGCGCCAAGATCATCGCCTTGACGCCGATCTATGCGCCGGTGACGGCTCGCCGCGAACGGGATGGCTCGATCTGGTACCGCTGGAGCGAGGACGGTCGCAGCTACAATTTGAGCGACCGCGACGTCTTCCACGTGCGCGGCTTCGGCGGAACCCCGCTCGGCGGGCTGTCGACCCTATCGGTCGGCCGTAACGCCTTCAGCCTGGCGACGGCGATTGACCGGGCGGCCGGCACGACCTTCAGGAACGGCATGCGCCCGTCTGGCGTCATCGCCTATGACAAGTTCCTGACTAGGGAACAGCGAGAGATTGCCGAGACCCGGCTCACCGAAAAGTACGTCGGCGCCATGAACGCCGGCCGGCCGATGGTGCTCGAAGGCGGCTGGAAATGGAACTCGCTGTCGATCAGTCCCGATGACGCGCAGATGCTGGAGTCGCGCGGCTTCTCGGTGGAGGAGGTGTGCCGCTTCTTCGGCGTGCCGCCGCACATGATCGGCCACACCTCGAAGTCGACGAGTTGGGGCACAGGCCTTGAACAACAGTCGATCGGCTTCCAGCGCTACGCGCTTCGGCGACGTTTGAAGCGGATCGAGCAGGCGATCGGCAAACAGCTCCTGACGCAAGAGGACCGGACGCGCGGCATCGTCGTCGAGTTCAACCTGGAAGGCCTGCTCCGCGGTGACAGCGCGGCGCGCTCCAACTTCTACGGCTCCGCCCTCAACAACGGCTGGATGACCATCAACGAGGTGCGCGCCCTCGAAAATCTGCCACCGGTACCGGGCGGCGATGTGCCGCGCATGCAGATGCAGAACGTTCCGATCACCGACGCCGGAAAGCAGTTGCCAGCCCCCTCGGAGAAGACGCCATGAAGACCGCCACCACAGAGTTCGAGACCAAGTCGAGCGCCATCCCGCTGGAGCTCAAGGCGGTCGGCGAGAATGGCGTGATCGAGGGTTATGGCTCGGTGTTCGGCGCCGTCGACAGCTACGGCGAAGTGGTGCAGCCGGGCGCCTTCGTCGACTCGCTGGTCGAAGCGCGCCGCAAGGGCCGCAAGATCAAGATGCTCTACCAGCACGACCCGGGCCGGCCGATCGGCCTGTGGGACGATCTCGCCGAGGATGCCAAGGGGCTCTACTGCAAAGGGCGCCTGCTCAAAGATAGCGTCCCCGACGCGGCGACGGCTTATGCGCTCATCAAGGAGGGCGTGATCGACGGTCTGTCGATCGGCTACCGGACGATCGAGGCGGCGCCGCATCCCGACAAGCAAAACGTGCTCGCCCTGAAAAAGCTCGACCTGTTTGAGATCAGCCCTGTCACTTTCCAGGCCTGCGAACCGGCCAAGATCCAATCGGTGAAGGCGGCGGCGCTGCCTCAGATCCAAAAGCTGATGGCCGGGGACCGGCTGTCGTTGCGCGAATGGGAAGCCCTCCTGAAGGCGGAGCCTTTCGGCCTTTCCAATTCACAGGCTGAGCGCGCCGTGCGCGTCAACCTGAAGCACGGTCAGGGGGAGCCTGACACCACGGCGCTGGCGTTCCTGGAAGCCCTCCGGACGCCCTGACCCCTCAGGAGACATTCACATGCATGCCCTTACCAAGGCTGCCGGCGTTACCGGCGGCATCGCTTCTCTCATGGCTTTTTCGACCGCCCTTCGTGGCCCGCGCATCGCTCTTGCCCCTGACGATGGGACCGGCACCGGCACCAAGTCGGTCGCCGACCTCGCTACAGAGATCAAGGCCGACTACCAGAAGGCCGTCGACAAGGTGAAGGAGATCGCCGAGAAGGCGCTCGCTGACGCTAAGAGTGCCGGCGGCGTGGCAACCCAGACTAAGGAGGTGGCTGACGAAGCGCTGGTGAAGATGAACGGCCTCTCCGAGCAGATTTCCACGCTGGAACAGAAGCTCGCCCGCGCCCCTGGTGATGGCGACGATAAGCAGAAGTCACTCGGCGAGCAGTTCGTCGAGAGCGAAGAATTCAAGTCGTACGCCGGGTCCAATCCACGTTCCGGCAAGGCGTCGATGCGGATCAAGGCGGATATCTCGACGTCGACCGCCAATGCGGCCGGCTCGGTTGGCGCGGCCATCGCGCCGAACCGTTTGCCTGGCATTCAGGAGCTGCCGCGTCGTCGCCTGACGATCCGAGGATTGATCTCGCCGGGCCAGACGGACAGCCCGCTCGTCGAATACGTCCAGGAGGTCGGCTTCACCAACAATGCCGCTGTGGTGGCGGAAGGGGCGGCCAAGCCGAAGTCAGACATTCAGCTCGTCGACAAGCAGACCACGACCAAGGTCATTGCCCACTTCATGAAGGTGTCCAAACAGTCGCTGTCCGACGTGTCGCAACTGCGCTCCTACATCGATACGCGGCTTCTCTACGGTCTCGGCCTCGTCGAAGAGCAGCAGCTCCTCAACGGCGATGGTGTCGGCCAAAACCTCCTCGGCATCATCCCGCAGTCGACCCCGTACGCCGCGCCGATCGCCGTTGCCGGCGCCACGTCGATCGACGTCATGCGTCTTGCCATGCTGCAAGCGGTCCTGGCCGAATATCCGGCCACCGGACACGTCATGAACCCGATCGATTGGGCGTGGATCGAGACTCTGAAGGATGGTCAGGGCCGCTACATCATCGGCAACCCGCAGGGCACGATTACGCCGACGCTCTGGGGGTTGCCTGTGGTGACGACGCAGGCGATCGCCGTCGACAAGTTCCTGACTGGCGCCTTCGAGATGGGGGCGCAGGTGTTCGATCAGTGGGCGGCGGCGGTCGAGGCCGGCTTCGAGAACGACGACTTCACCAAGAACAAGATCACCATCCGCGCCGAGGAGCGCCTGGCACTCACCGTCTACCGGCCAGAGGCCTTCATCTACGGCGACTTTGGCCGCGCCGCCTGATCCGTCATCGACCGAGGGGCTTCGGTCTCTCGGTCCACCTTCTGGGGGATACCATGACCGATCAGCGCCCGACTAAACCAAGCCCGGAAACCCTACCGACCCGGCTTCGCCCGCATGAGGGCAAGGCGGCGCAGGATCTCCGTAACAAGGCGATGCCGCCGCTCGACAACCGCGCCGCTGGCGTGAAGGACAGCAAATGAGCCGCCCGACTATCCGATTTGCACCGGAGCGGCTCGCGCCCTTGCCGGCGTTGCCGGTGACTTTGGCAGAGGCCAAGGGCTATTGCCGCAGCGAGGATGCCGACGACGCGATTGTCGAGGGGCTGATCAGCTCGGCTGTCGAGACGCTCGACGGTCCCTCGGGCACGCTCGGTCGCTGCCTGATGCCGCAGACCTGGCGACAGCCCTTCGCGAGGTTTTGCGACCGGCTGCCGTTTCCGGTTCCAGTGAACACGGTTTTCGAGATCGCCTATCTCGACACAGACGGGGCGATGAAGACCATCGATCCGGCCTGTTATCACCTCGTTGATGCGACCGGCCTGCCATATGTCGCGCGCGCCAAGGGCTACGCCTGGCCGGCAACCTTCGAAGCAGATCGTGCCAGTGTGTTCGTCACCTTTTCGGCTGGCTACGAGACGTTTCCGAACCCGCTAAAGCAAGCGATCCTGCTCGACGTGCGCCGCGCCTATGGCGTGGTCAAAGCCAGCGCCGACCTCAAGAAAGAGGTTGTGGAAGGCGTGGGCTCTCGGGAGTGGGACGTCGCCGGTTCGCTTGACAGCAAGATCGGCGACCTTATCGAACGGCTGCTCTTGCCTTATCGACGGATCGACCTCTGATGACCCCAACTCAAGCCCGTTCGATGTACCGAAGCCAATTGGTGCCGGGCGAGACGGTCTCGCTCGTTCGTGGCTTCGGTTCGCCGCATGCCCGGCAGGTCGATGGCCTTCCGGCGCGCATGCTCAAGGCCGGCGAGCTTCTTGTTGCCGGCCTGATGCAGGGTGAGCGGGTGCTGTTGCTGCTCGCCGAGGACGTCGCCGCGTCCGAGCTCGAAGCGCCTCAGATCAACGACCGGGTGCTCTGGAACGGCAAGGCGCTCGCTGTGAAGTTCATAGACGACACCAAACGGCGCGTTGCCGGCGAGCTGATCGCCTATGAGCTTTATCTGGCCGGTGCCTGATGGTGAAAAGCCGCATCGACGCGCTCGACCGTGACGTGTCGCTGATCATCGACGAGGAGCTTTCCCCGGAAGCGCAGTCGCGACAGGTGGCGGCCATGGCCCGACAGTTTCGTGACGAGGCAGCGGCGAACAACCGGGCGCTGACCGGTCAGGAGCCGATATGGACCACCATCGTCGACGGTCGGGCCGGCGCCGCCGAGGAGACGGTGAAGGTTCCGGGGCGCATTGACTACGAATTCGACGCCGGCTCGGATGTCGTCTCCTACGTCGTCGGACTGATCGCCAAGACGGCGCCCAAGCGCAGCGGACGCTATGCGAAGTCGGTGGCGATTTACGCCGATGGTGTCGAGGTGGAAACGCCCGGCGCCGCCTCGGACGCCGAGGAAATCATCGTCGTGTCGACGGTCGCCTATGCCCGCAAGATCGAGCGCGGCCGGAAGGGCTATGCGCCGGGTGGGATCTTCGAGGGTGTCGCGGCCATGGCGATGAGCCGCTACGGCAACATGGCCTCGATCAAGTTCACCTTCGCCGCTCCGCTTGGCGGCGGCACGCACCTTGAGGCCTGGGCCTCGAAGACCAAACTGACGCGCACGCGGTTCCATGGTGGCGGCAAGGCGGAAGCCAGCCGCAACGCCTGGAACCGGCGCAACCCTGCAATCCTGATCCGCATGAGGTGAAACATGGCGTCCGCGCCTGTGATGGTTGCCGTGAGGGATCGCCTCTCGGCAAGCTGGTCTCACACGCCTATTCGCCTTCCGAACGATGCGGCCGGCACCCCGCCGGCCGATGGTTCGGCCCTCCTGGAACTTGAGTTCCCGGTGGGTGACGAGGAGCAAGCCTCGATCGGCTCGCCGGGCGCCGATATCTGGCGCGAGACCGGCGCCGCCCGCTTCATCCTCTGGCTTCCGGCCGGCGCGGGAACCGAGGGGTGGGATGCCCGCCTCGACGATCTGAGGCGGGCCTTTCGCGGCAAGGTGCTCGGCGAGATCCGCATGCAGGCGGCAACCCCGCCCATTCCCTTCGGCCCGGATGATACCGGCGCCTTCAACCTCTTCAGCTTCTCGGTTGCCTACGAGTTTGACCTCGTCGGCTGATACAGAAAGGACAGACCATGGCCTTTGCAGACGGCAGCGCGCTTCGCTTCGCCTATGCGGCGGAATCAAGCTTCGGCGTGCTCGCGGCGGCGCCCGCCTTCAAACTGCTTCGGATCGCCAGCTCCGGCCTCAAGACGGTCAAATCGACCGTCGAGTCCGACGAGATCCGCGCCGATGGCAACATCACCGACCTGATGCTCGGCGGCTATGACGTCTCCGGCGATGTCGGCGGCGAACTCTCCTATGGCGC
>JAGSYV010000110.1 GCA_018262505.1 Pseudomonadota bacterium | reverse complement strand
GGCAATGACCAGATTTTCGGCGGCGCAACCGAGGCTGACGAACAGATGATGCTCGTCCGGATCGACCACCGGCGTGAGCCGAGACGGATCGGGCCGGATATCGATGGCGGTTTCGGCGACCTGAAACCGCCAGGGCTGCGTATTGTGACTGTTGGCAGCGAGCGTCGCCAGGCGAATGAGTTCGGGGATGCTGGAATCGGCGGCAAGCTTGCGCAAGCCGGCGGTGTAGCGCCCGTAGGTCGCGGACGAACCGGTCGCCGCATGCAGCCCCGCCCCGCCGGCGCCGGCCAGTAGGGCGAGTCCGCCAAATCCTGTGAGCAATGACCGTCTGTTCATCTTCCACCCTCCGGAGGGGTGAACCATAGGCCGTCTGGATGACTCTTGCTTGATCTCAATCGCATCTGTCGGCCAGCCGGGGCCGTTATCGGCCGATACCAGAACTCTCGTAGGACTGAGACCGAGCGGCGCAAACGCCTGATGTTTATCGAGGCAACGACGCAGGTCAGTAAAAACCGTCGTCCCATCCGTTCACGCGTCGGTCAGCTCGGAATTCGGCCACTTTCCCGTCAATGATGAGACGCTCGGCTGGCGATCTGGCAAATGCCGGGAAAGCCGAAACTTGTTCGGAGGAGACCTGTATGTCCAACGGCGGCAAAATCGAGCCAACCGGAGCCAATGATCTGAAAGTCTTCTTCCGATTTCACCTTCCGCACGCGCATTTGCACTCGGTCTTCGGTGATGACTGGTTCGCATTGAAGGCCGAGAAATTTGCCCGCTTCTTCGGGACACCTTCCTTCCTCATCGGACAGACGGCGATTGTGGCAGCCTGGATTCTGATCAACGTCGCCGGATGGACCCATTTCGACATTTACCCTTTCATCCTCCTGAACCTCGCCTTCAGCTTGCAGGCTGCCTATGCGGCTCCCCTCATCCTGCTGGCCCAGACGCGTCAAGCCGACCGCGACAAGGCCCACACCGAGGCCGACGCTCGGCATCGTGAGGATATTGCTCACGCGAATGAACAGCGCCAAGCAGTGGCCGCGCAACAGACGGCCATGCTCCTCGATCTGGTTCAGCAAAACACCGCGCTGACGGAAACCATCAAGACGCTAACTGAGCGCGTCGAGACACTGACCGTGGAGGTCCATCGGCAAGTCACAGGCGCGGCTCGCAGCGAGGGCTTCTGATGGTCCCAAGGCACTCAGCAGCCAAAGGCGAGAAATCGAGAAATCGAGAAAATTTGCCATCGATTGGAGATGGTTATCGATCGGGGGCGGATTCAGAGCCGAACGGCTAGGTGAACGGGTTGAACACGAGCTCCCAGAGATGGCCGTCGGGATCGGCAACAAAGCCCGAATAACCGCCCCAGAACACGGTTCGGGCCGGTCGCCGCAGCGCCGCGCCGGCTGCGAGCGCGTGGGCCATCGCCGCGTCGACGGCCGCTTCCGAGGGGTAATCATGGGCGAAGGTGATGCCGTCGAAGCCGAGACCATCGTTCTCGACCTCGGCATCCCTGGCCAGCAGCGCCCTCGGAAACAGTGACAGCGCCACGCTGTCGAGCTTGTAGATGACATACTCGTCGTTCGAGGCCGGGTCGGCGATGAAGCCCAGCGCGTCGTAAAAGGCACGGGCGCGCGGCAGATCGGCGACACCGAGCGTGATGCTCGATAGGGTGCGAAAGGGTTTCTGGCCGTCAATCACGGGAACACTCTCCACCAACATCTGGATCGGAGCGTCACAACGCCACGCTCGTCGTTGAGGGGATTGTAGGCGCGTTCCCACGGAAGGCTATCGGGATCTTTGACGAGCCCAGGTTTCCCTCACCAAAGTTCCGCCACGGCGTTCGGCTGGGCAAGGCGCACCCGGGAAGGCGAAACCGGGCTCGCAAGGAGCCCGGCTTGATCGTCCTTCGGGCGTCGTCGGCGGAAGGACGATATCAGGCGGCGCGGATCGAGCCGAGGAACGTCGCCAGTTCGTGCTTGAGGCGTTCGGCATTGCGGCTCAACTCGGAGGCCGAGGCCAGGACTTGCGTGGCCGCGCTGCTCGATTCGCTGGCGGCCATGGTGACGGAGGTGATGTTATGCGACACCGTCCCCGTGCCGATGGAAGCCTCCTGAACGTTGCGGGCGATCTCCTCGGTGGCGGCGTTCTGCCCGTCCACCGCGCCGGTGATCGACTTGGCGATGTCGTTCATCGTCTCGATGGTGGTGCCGATGCCGTGGATGGCCTCGGCCGCCTCGGAGGTCGCCGTCTGGATGGCGCCGATCTGGGCGCCGATCTCGGCCGTGGCCTTGGCGGTCTGGTCGGCGAGCTGCTTCACTTCGGCGGCGACTACGGCAAAGCCCTTGCCAGCCTCGCCGGCGCGGGCCGCCTCGATCGTGGCGTTCAAGGCCAGAAGATTGGTCTGACCGGCGATGGAGTTGATCAGTTCGACGACGGCGCCGATCTTCTCGGCGGCGGCCGCCAGCCCCCTGACCTTGTCATTGGTGCTTTCGGCTTCGATCACCGCCCGCGAGGCGATCTCCGAGGACTTCTCCACTTGCCGGGCAATCTCCGACACCGACGACGACAGTTCCTCGGTCGCCGACGCCACCGAGGCGACGTTGGCCGAGGCCTGTTCGGCGGCGGCGGCCACCGAAGCCGACTGGTTCTGAGTGGAGTCGGCGAGCGACGTCAGCGACTTGGCGGACATCTGCAGTTCCGTGGAGGCCGAGGCGACCATCGTCACGATGTCGCCGACGGCTTCGTCGAACCTGAGCGCCAGATTGTTCATGTCGGCGGCGCGGCGTTCGCGATCGAGGCGCTCCTGGTCGGCCTTGTCGGCACGCAGTCTTTCGGTTTCCAGCATGTTGTCGCGGAACACGGCCATGGTCTTGCCGAGCGCACCGATCTCGTCGTTACGCTCCACGTAGGGCGCCTCGATCGAAAACTGGCCATTGGCCAGCGCCATCATGCGTTCGCCGATGACGCCGAGCGGCCGAATGATGCGCCGCTGCACCACCAGGACGATCAGCAGGGCCAGCGCCAGCGCGCCGGCGAACAGGCCGACCTGCGTCCACAGGGACCACGTCGCCCGGCTGTTGGCTTCGACAGCCTTGATTTCGGCGATGGCCAGCGCGGCGTTGGCAACGTTGAGCAGAGAGGTCAACCGGGGGGCGTTGTAGTTGCTCCAGCCCAGCGTGTCGGTATCGGCTTTCTGACCGCCGATCACCGTCTTGAGCAGGGATGTCTGACGATCGATGGCGCCCGAGCTGAAATAGTCGCGGTCGGCGGCGGCGATCGCCTCGGCGAAGGCCGGCGGCAGATCGACACCCGACGACATGTCCTTGATGGATCTCCACGCCACCTGGGCGGCAGCCATATTGGTCGTGTAGCTCTCCAGCCCGTTCTCCGGCACGCCGATCGGTCCCAGGGCGTTGGCGGTGATGGCCGAGGCGTCGCCGGCGGTGTTGCGCATCACCCAGGCAAGCGCCTTGATGTCGAGCAGGCGGTCGATCAGGCCGTCGGCCAGACGCACCTCCTCGGCAATTCTGGAGGACACCGACGACAACTGGTCGATCATCGCCGTGGCGGCCTTGGTGTAGTCGTCGGCAAGCGACGCCTGACGGCTGGCCTTGTCCTGCTTGAAGGCTTCGTCGGTCTTGGCCTGAACGGACTTGAGGGCGTCGAACTTTTCGCGCAGACCCTTGGCAAGCTGCGCGCCATCGGGCAGATCGGCGGCCTCCAGCGTGGCAACCGCCGCCTCGATGGCCGGCATTTCGATGTTGCGCGCGTCGGTCACCTGCTTGACGTAGCCGTCCAGCCCCTGGTCGGCCTTGATAGCTCTGCCGGTGCTGCTCCGATCGATGCGCAGGTTGGGCAGGGCCCGGAACATCTGCGTGGTGGCCCGCGCAACCGTTTCGATGCGGGCCGCCGTCCCGGCGTTCTGCCATGAGGTCCAGGCACCGACCCCCAATTGGACTAGAATGCCAGCCACCAGCACGGCGATGGTTATTCTCAGGGTCAAGCTTACGGTCAGTCGGTTCATTTTTCGGGACCTCGATGAAGACGCTTAACGCTACCAATAAGTTATCGAGGAATGCTTAATTCGGCCTTCAATAAATATCGCCGCGTAGTCTTGACGAGCGTGGCTTGCGCGAAACAATCGTCGCTTTCAACATGCCAGAATTTCGGCCATCGGAACGCCGATCAGGGCACGTACAAGACATCGGCCTCGGGGTCTTCGAATACGTCGGGTTCCCGGCCCGATACGAATTCCGTCTCGGCGACGCTGTAGAGACTGTGCAGCACTTCATCGACATCCTTGGCGTAGAATGGCTTCCTGAGGAAAAACTCTACGCCGATATGGCACGCTGCGCGGCGGATCGACTCATCGTCCTTGCCCGACATCAGCACGACGTGGGCGTCGCCCGAGGAGTAAAGAATCTCCCCCGCCGCTTCGAGGCCATCGATCCCCGGCATCTCGACGTCGATGAAGGCGAGGTCGAAGCCGCCGCCGCGAAACAGGCGTATGGCATCGGTGCCGTTGGCGGCTTCCTCGATGTCCAGCTTGAACCGGCTGTGCTCGATGATCCGCTTCACCACCGTGCGGACGGTCGCGCTGTCGTCGACGATCAACACCCGGCGCAACTGGACCATCTTGACGACCCTGAGCAGCATCATCGCCACTTTCGTCTTGTCGAACGGCTTGGGCAGCAGCGCATAGGCACCCCGCGCCTTCAGCGCCTCAAGGGTCGCCGGTCGCATGTCGGTGGAAATGGACACCACGATGGGAGGACGACGGCCCTCCAGCACGGCATCGAACCGCTTCAGCAGCTCGATACCGTTGATGTTCGGCATGTTGAGGTCGAGGAAGAGAACGTCGGGCACGCTGCGCAGCAGGAACCGCCCGGCTTCCAGCACGCTGGCGCTTTCGAACACATGGCAGTCGGGCGCGATTTCGCGGATCTCGTTCCGCAACTGCGTCCGGACGATCGCGGAATCGTCGACAATGAGCGCCCTGAGGTTCAGCATGTTGCTTTTCCGGTCGAAATGATCGTCCTCTCTCCGCGCACCCCGCTCATCCCCATCAGGCGGCGGAAGCGACAGCCCAATGGCCGCCCGCGCATTCGTCGACCACCTTCTCGAACACGCGTACCAGATCCGGATCGAGCTTCGTTCCGGCCATCGACTTGAGGATCGAATAGGCTTCGTCGAATGGCTTCGGCGGCTTGTAGGCCCGTTTCTCGGTCAAGGCGGCGAAGATGTCGCAGATGGTGATGATGCGGGTTATGTCGTCGATGCCCCGGGCCGCGATGCCGTTCGGATAGCCGCTGCCGTCGAGATACTCGTGATGATCGCGGGCAACGCGCGCGATCTCGCCGCTGGTATGCTCGTCGCGCGACAGGATGTCGTAGCTGTGGATGACATGCCCTTGCATGATCTTCCACTCGGCCGGCTCGAGGCGACCGGGCTTGTCGAGGATTTCCAGGGGAATCATCGCCTTGCCCACGTCGTGGAAAAAGGCCGCGTCGAACAGCCGTCCGGTTTGCACTTCACCGGCGCCGAGCACCCGGGCGAAGGCCAGTGTATATCCTGACACCAGCGAGCAATGCTGGGCGGTGCCGTCGTGATAATTCTGGATCAACTCGATCCAGACCGACATCGGCGACTGTCCGATCAGCTCGCTCATCGCCCGCCGCTGGAGTTTGGATTCCGCGAGCTTGGGCGCCGCCGGATTGGCCCGGAGCCGGCTGAACAGATCCACCACCGTGTGGGCGACCTTGTTGGACATCGACGCCCGCATCGCCGCGGCTTTCGACGCCTGGTAGACGGCATTGGGATCGATCTGGGCGATCAGGCCGACCAGGCTTTTCACCGTCTGATCGGTGGTGACGTTGATGAAGGAAAAGCCCGCCTGTTCGAACAGCGCGAAGCTGGCGGGGTCCATATGGCTGAGGAACAGGATCGTCCGGTCCCGTTGGGCGCCGACCAGCCTGGAAAGATTGGTCGGCGTGTGCAGCTCGGGCCGATATCGTCCGGTGACGGCCAGAATGTCCTGCTCTTCAGCCGTGGCGGTGTCCTCGGCCGGCAGCGCCGCCCTGTCGGCGGCAAAGCCCTGCGACAAAAGACCTTGCAGGCAGGTGTCCGCCTCACCGCCAAGTTCGCCGAGGAGGTGAACGCCGATCCGAGGTCGGGCCATCTGACTTTTTGCCGTATCCGCCCCCATCGTTCTGTTGCGGCTTCGTCGAGCCGTGCCCTTCGCAGCCTTTTGAAACGCGACGAGCTTTTCTCCATAACCGAAACCTAGTGTTGCCAAGCCCTTGCCTGCCTCGACGATCTGCAGGGCGACTGCCAGGTCGGCAGCAACGGCTCCTGTCGTTCGCGGCACGGCGGCCGGCCCAATTGCGCCCTTCAACCTGTGAAGCGGCCAGGAAGGTGATCACCGGAGATGACCGCCAAGCGGAAGCATTCCCGCCTTGATGAGAAAATTCACCTCCTCCATCAAAGCATTCTGATCCATGTACATTGAGAAATTATTACCGGGTTCGCGGAGAACCCGTTAATTTGGTTGATGATTTTTGTGTTGCGGCTTTGGAATGGCAACACGTTGATCGGTCTACGTTTTGACTTGACACCACCGGCCCACACCCAACGGCACGAAGGCCAAGATCGATCCTCAGTCGTCCTCGGCAAGTCTCAGAACGCGGCCGCCGGCTTCGTCATCCTCGGCCAGCAGACGGGTCAGCTCCGGCAGGATGGCCTCGGTCTCCCCGGCCAGCGCGAACGGCGGGTTGGCGATGAGCACGCCGGCGCCGGCCAGCGGTCCGTCGCCGCCCGGCTCGCGCACCCATTGCTCGATGGCGACGAGGCGCGGATAGCCCACCCCGGCCGCGGCCTTCAGGAAGGCATCGACGGCCGCGATATCCTTGATCGGATACCAGATCATCAGGCAGCCGGTGGCAAAGCGCTTGTAGGCATCCTGCACGGCGCGCGTGAGGCGATCGAACTCGCCGGCCTCCTCGAAGGGCGGATCGATGATCACCAGGCCACGCCGCTCGTGCGGCGGCAGTTGGGCGCGGATGGTGACATAGCCATCCTCCGAACCGACGCGCACCCGCCGGTCGCCGGCATAGAGCGCGGACAGCGCCGCCGCATCCTGTGGGTGCAACTCGTTGAAATGATAGCGGTCCTGCGGCCGCCCAAGCGCCGTGGCGATGGCGGGCGAGCCTGGATAGAGGAGAAGGTCGTCGCCGCCGTTGACGGCGCGCAGGGCAGAAAGCCAAGGGGCGAGCCAGTCGGCCAGCGCCGGTGACAGGCGCGCCGCCCTAATACGCCCCACGCCACCATGCCATTCACCGGTTTTCAGCGCCTCGTCACCGGCGAGATCGTAGAGGCCGATGCCGGCATGGCTGTCGATGACGCGGTAGCCGGCGTCCTTGCGGCCGAGATAGGCGAGGATGCGCGCGAGCACGGCGTGCTTCAGCACGTCGGCGAAGTTTCCCGCATGGAAGGCGTGACGATAGTTCATGGCGCGAGAGCTAGAACATCGCCCCATCCGGCAGCAAGGAAATTCGCCGTTGCCGTCCAAGGGCCGTAGTGCCGCCGCATCTGCAACCCAAGCTCGGGCTCAAACGTTGAGTCGGAGATGAACGGCCTATGAACGACGAATTCAGGCCTCGCTCAAGGGAACGATGCCATAAGCGCGATAATGGGACGCCCGATTGAACTGGCGAAGGAATGCCCCGCCGGCTTGACCGGCAAAGGAGTAGAGACCCAATGTTGAAATCCCTGCTGTCGATTGCCGCGCTCACCGCCGCAGCAACCGTGGCCGCCCCGGCGGTGGCTTCCGCCTCACCCGCCCAGGTCACGGCCAACGTCAACCTTCGGGCCGGGCCGGGGACGCAATATTATCCGATCGTGGTGTTGCCGGCCGGCGCGCCCGTCGAACTCTACGGCTGCCTTCAGGGCTACACCTGGTGCGACGTCTCCTATGGCCGCGAACGTGGCTGGGTGTCGTCGCGCTATCTTTCCACGTTCTACAGTGGCCCCGTCTATCGGCCCCGGCCCTACAGGTCAGTGCCTTCCCTGACCTTCAATTTCGGCTACTGGGACAACCACTACGCCGACAGATCATGGTATCATAACCGTCCACGGGACTGGGATCGCAACCCGGATTGGGGCCGCCCGCGTCCGGATTGGGGTCGCGACCGCGATCGCCAGGATTGGAGCCGCGATCGGGATCGTCGGGACTTCTATCAGGACCAGCCGCGTCCGGATTGGAATCGCGACCGCCGGGATGGCGACCGGCCGCCCATTGATCCGCGAACGGGTCGGCCCTTCTGCCCGGACGATGCGCCTTATTGTCCGAACTGATCTCCGAGGAGCGACGCATGACGGAGGATAAATCGCGATGAGGATGCGACATCTGGCCGCGCCGCTTTGCCTGGCCGGCCTGATTTCCTCCACGACCGGCGCGCTGGCCGCGCCGGCCGAAGTCTTGGCCGCCGTCAACCTGCGCACAGGTCCCGGTGCGCAGTTTTATGCGATCGGCGTGCTGCCACCCGGCGCGCCGGTGGAGGTCTATGGTTGTCTCAACGACAGCGACTGGTGCGACGTCGGCTACGGCAACATGCGGGGTTGGTTGGCCTCGCGTTATCTCGGCGCTGTTGGCAATTGGTCTCCCGAAGAGCAGATCATGCGGCCGCCGGTGTTCTCGCCACCGCCGATCTACCGCGAGCCTCCCGTCTACGCCAACCCGCCGCCAGTCTACCGCAAACCGGACTGGAACTCGCAGGAAGTCTATCCCGGCGACATCTACATCGAGCCGCCGCCAGTCTATGTCTACCGGCCGCCGGTGACGGTGGGACCGCCCATGCCGGAACTGCCCCAGCCGAACGTCGGGCTCTATCGCGCCAAGCCGCGGCCGCAGACCGTACCGTCGGTCACCGCTCCGCCGCCGGTCGCCACCAGCACGCCGCCGGCAACGCCTGCCCCAACCGCGCCGTCGGTCAGCGTGACGCAGCCGAGCCCGCCGACGACGCCACCCGCCACGTCCCCCGGTCCATCGGTCGCCAACTCCGGCCAGCCGGCAGCCGCGGCGCCGCCGCCGGCCACCGAGACAAAGCCCAAATACGGCGGCGCGGTCGGCAAGCCCGGCGCGCCCTGCAAGTGGGTGAACGGCGTCTGCCGCAACGATTGATACCAAGATGCATTGAAAATGCCTCTTGGTATTCCGCTTGCAGATTTCTCATGCCATTGATGCACATGAGAAATCTGCAATGCCCTCAATGAGCGGATGCGTCAGCATCTTCGCGAATTGGTGTGACGTCCGGGACAGCCGTTACCGGCGGAAAGCCCAAATCCTGCCGGTTCCCCGGCCGACGAGGTGCTTCAGCGTGTAGCGCGTCAGCTGAAGCGTTTTCCGCATCCAACGGCGCATCAGCATCCATTTCTGCCGATCCCTCAGCTTGCCAACCTCGGCCGACGTCACGCGACGAAAATCGCCGTCCTGCTCGAGCGCCGCAATCTGCTCGGCTGTGGCCCGCCAATGACGAACGGGAAAAACGTCATAGACGAAGCGAGGGTCGTCGAGCGGCGTCAGGTTGAAATCTGGCCTCTGGCTGGGATTCCAGCCGCCGATCAACGGCATATAAATGCGATCCGCATCGGAGAGCCAGGCGGCGATCCAGCAAAAGCTGCTCATGCTGACGATGATGTTCTTGGAGTTTCGGATCAGCTGGAAATCCTGGATCCGGGACCTGGGCGACACGAAGGTGGCATCGGGGAAGGTGCGCCGCAGCAAATTGCTGTAGTAATCATACGAAATCTGTCCGACGAACACCGGCTTCAGTCCCGTCTCGCGCAGCACGCTCCTGTAATATTCCAGCGGTATCGGCCCGTAATCGGGATGCTTGCCGTGCAGAATGTCCTCGCCGCGAATATGGATCACGATGTGATCGCCATCGAACCCCGGGACATCATCCTCCGCCGACGGCTGGAAAAGCGCCCGCACCTGTTCCTTGGCTGGGAACCAGCGGTGATCCAGCGGGATAGCCTTGAGCAGAACCGAGTTCACAAGCCCCAGGCGACAGAAAAAGGAAACAACCCCAAGCGGCGCCGTCGTCGAGACGAGCAACGGCGCGCCGTCCTGCCAATTGTCCAGCGGCCGGGACAGCCGCCATTCGGGCATGTCGTAGCCATAGATCTCGAAATCGGGGAGATCGGCGATGAGGCGCTTGGCAACCATCAGCTGGATCATCTGATTACCCAGGCGACCGCCTGGATCGATAACGAAGGTTTTCATTGCCGAGTCCTTTGCACCGCCGCGTTCACCCTGATCACGCCGCGAGCACCCCCTTGCCAAGGAAGGCCATAAGCCACACTTCAGGCAGTGTGAGAAGCTCCGCTTGCAAACAAAAATCGAGAGCGGTGTAGCCGGAGATATCCGGGCATCCGCCGCTCTCGGACAACAGGCGTTTCAACCTGTCGCCCTGCTGCCACGCCCTGACATCGGTCGGTGTGATAAGCTGTCCCTTCGCTTAGGATATCGATGAGTCCGCCCATGGCACCCCGCAAGCCCGCTTCCGCCCCCGACACCGATCCGGCGCCCGGTTTTTCCGAGATGCCGCAGGCGCCGTTCGAGGGAGCGCCGCTCAAGGGCTCCTTCTCGGACTGGCTGAAGGACGTTTCGGACGACGCCGCCAAGCCCCAGCCTTCGGAGTCGCGGGTCGTCGAGGAGACCATCGTCAAGCCCGGCAAGCGCCGGGCCAAGGCCGAGCCGACCACCCGCAAATCGTCGCGCGGCGGCTCGCTGGGCGGCTCCACCGATCCGAAGACGCGCGCCGCCGGCGGCCTCAATCCCGTCGCCGGCATGTCGGTGTCGATGGAGGAGGCCGAGGCGCTGCCGCTCGGCGGCGTCACTGCCACCGTCAAGGCGCTGGAAGAGATGATCCAGAAGGGCCGAGACATCTTCCGCGATGGCCAGCCCTGGGTGCCGCACCGGCCGGAGCGTCCGCCCAAGTCGGAAGGCGGCATCCCCTTCCGCCTGTCCTCGGCCTACGAGCCGAAGGGCGACCAGCCGACCGCCATCGCCGACCTGCTCTCCGGCATCGGACAGGATGACAAGACGCAGGTGCTGCTCGGCGTCACCGGCTCCGGCAAGACCTTCACGGTGGCCAACATTATCGCCGCCACCAACCGCCCCGCCCTGGTTCTGGCGCCCAACAAGACGCTGGCCGCCCAGCTCTATTCCGAGTTCAAGAGCTTCTTCCCCGACAACGCCGTCGAGTATTTCGTCTCCTATTACGACTACTACCAGCCGGAAGCCTACGTTCCGCGCACCGACACCTATATCGAGAAGGAATCGACCATCAACGAGCAGATCGATCGCATGCGCCATTCGGCGACGCGTGCCCTGCTCGAACGTGACGACGTCATCATCGTCGCCTCGGTCTCCTGCATCTACGGTATCGGCTCGGTCGAGACCTACACCGCCATGACTTTCGGCCTGGAGGTCGGCAACCGCATCGACCAGCGGCAGCTGCTGGCCGACCTCGTGGCCCTGCAATACAAGCGGGCGGATGTCGGCTTCGCACGCGGCACCTTCCGGGTGCGCGGCGACACCATCGAAGTCTTCCCGGCCCACTTGGAGGACCGCGCCTGGCGCATCTCGCTGTTCGGCGACGAAGTGGAG
>JAGSYV010000213.1 GCA_018262505.1 Pseudomonadota bacterium | reverse complement strand
CAATTCGAGGAAGGCGCTGAAATTATCGTCGTCGGGCTTCACGTGGTAGACGCCCTGGCCGCCGGCGCCGTAGAGCGGCTTCAGAACGATATCGCCGAACTCGGCACGGAAAGCTTTGATCTCGTCCGGATCGCGCGTGATGATGGTCTCCGGCATCAGCTCGGGATAGTCCATCACCAAGAGTTTTTCCGGCGCGTCGCGCACCTCGGCCGGGTCGTTGACCACCAGCGTTGAGGGATGGATGCGCTCGAGCAGGTAGGTGGTGGACAGATAGGCCATGTCGAAGGGCGGATCCTGGCGGAGCAGCACCACGTCGAGCGTGGACAGGTCGGTCTTTTTCGGCGAGCCGAGCTTGAAGTGATTGCCGGGCTCGTCGCGCACCGCCACCGGTTCGATCGTCGCGGTCACCTGGCCCGAGCGTAATGTCAGCTTGTCAGGCGTATAGTGGAAGAGGCTGTGGCCACGTTTTTGCGCCTCCAGCATCAGCGCGAAGGTGGAATCACCGGCGAGGCGGATCGAGGCGATATGGTCCATCTGGACGGCGACGGAAAGGCTCATGGCAACAACTCGTCTTCGGGAAGGGACGCCGCCGTTTATGGGCGGCTTCCAGCTGCGGCGCAACGGGAAAGCAGTTCACGAAAAAGCGTTCTCGACATGGTGGGGCCAGCGACGAGGGCTGATTACCACCAGATCGAAGCGCAGCGTGAAATTGGCGAACTGCGGATGCCGTGAGAGATAGAGATCGGCCGCCGCCTCAATGCGGCGGTAGCCTTCGGCGGCAATCGCCTCAAGACCAGCTTCGAGAGAGGGGCGCGCCTTCACCTCGACGAAGGCGAGGACACTGCCACGTCGCGCCACGATATCGATCTCGCCGAGCGGCGTCCGGTAGCGGGTGGCCAACACGCGGTAGCCCTTGAGACGCAACAGCCAGGCAGCCAGGCTTTCTGCCACTAAGCCACGGGCATGGCCGGCCCGGCGGTCGGTGATCATCAGGTCCTCTCAAGCGCGAGACGCGCACCGAGGCCAATGAGAAGCGAACCAGCCGCCCGCCGCAGCCACCGGCCGAGCGAAGGCGAGGATCGAAGGCTGGACAGGATACCGCTGGCGCCGACGACGGCGATAATATCGGCGGCGGAAAACATCAGATTGGTAATCACGCCGAGAATGAGGAACTGCAGCCACAGCGGCGCACCGGCGTTGGCGCTGACGAATTGCGGAAGGAAGGCAAGAAAGAAAATCGCCGTCTTGGGATTCAGCAATTCGACAAGGACGCTTTGAACGAACGCCTGCTGGGACTCGCGCGGGCTAGTGTCCTCTCGGGCTTCCGTGGTTCGGCCGGTAACGAGACGCCATCCCATGAGGACCAGATAAGCGGCGCCGGCCAGCTTCACCATCATGTAGAGGATGGGAACCGCGTGAAATAGCACCGACAAGCCCATTGCCGCCGCCATTACGTGGGTATAGCCACCGACGTGCACGCCAAGAGCAGCCATCAGGCCCGCTCTTCGGCCACCGGCCAGTGTTCGCGCGGCAGCATAGAGCATCGCCGGACCGGGGACGAAGGCAAACAATGCCGTCGACACGAAAAATGTAATCAGGAGGTCGATTGGCGGCATCGAAAATCTCCGATTGGATCAGGCGTCCGAGTTGGCGTCGTCTGTGTCGCCACCGGCATCGATGACCGCCTTGAGTTTCAGGGCCAAGGCGTAGACGTCCTTGCGCGGCCGGCCGGTGGCCTTTGCCACCTCGGCAGCGGCCTGGCCGGCCCCCTTGGTTTCCAGCGCAGCGGAAAGCAACGCCTCGATATCGTCTTCGCCGGCCTCCTCGCGCAGCGGCGCGCCGACCACCAGGACAATCTCACCGCGCGGCGGATCGGCTTCGGCACCGGCCGCGAGTTCCGACAGCGTGCCGCGCCGCACCTCCTCGAAGCGCTTGGTAAGTTCACGGCAAAGCGCGGCCGGCCGGTTGCCGCCCAGCACCTCGGCCATGTCGGCAAGCGTCTCGGCCGCGCGATGCGGCGATTCATAGACGACGAGGGTCGCCGGCACGGCACGGAATTCACCGAGCCGATTGCGACGGGCACCTGGCTTGTGCGGCAGGAAGCCGAGGAAGAGGAAGGTGTCCGTGGGCAGGCCGGCAGCCACCAGCGCCGACAGGATGGCCGAGGCACCCGGGATCGGGATCACCTTGATGCCCTCGGCAATCGCCTCCTCGACCAGCTTGTAGCCGGGATCGGAGATCAAGGGCGTACCGGCGTCGGAGACCAGCGCAAGGCGCATGCCGCCCCGGAGCATGGCAAGAAGCCGCGGCCGTTCGCGGGCGGCGTTGTGTTCGTGATAGATGGCGAGCGGCTTTCGGATGCCGTAACGGTCGAGCAGAACGGCGGTAACGCGGCTATCCTCGCAAACAATGAGGTCGGCGCCGGCCAGCACGTCGAGGGCTCGGAGCGACATGTCCGAAAGGTTGCCGATCGGTGTCGCCACCGCATAAAGGCCCGCCTCGACCGGCTTGCCGGGGAAGGCGGTGCCGTCGATTGCATAGCCGGTCGTGGTGGCCTTGCCGCCCGCCTCAGTCATGATGATTACCGTTTCTCCCGTGCCACGACGTCGGCGGCGATGCGCAGGTCGCGGATCGGCCGCACCGCAGCAATCGACGCCTCGTAACTTGGATGTGCCTTGAAGGCTTCGAGAGCGGCGGCGTCGGTGAATTCGCCATAAACAACGAAGTCGACTTCGTTGCCGAGGCTGTCGAGCTTCAGGTTCTCACCAACCTCCAGAAGGAGAGCGTGTGGATTGGCCTCAAGCAGGCGAAGGCCGTCGAGCACGCGCTTACGGTCGGCGGCGGAGCGGACGGAGAAGTAGACGATGTGTCTGATCATGGGATTCCCTGGACCGGTGTCCGAAAGTCATCGTTCCTAGCTCCCAAAACCACACTTCAGCCGGAAAATCGAGCCACTCCGGCCGATTCCTCACCTCTCCACCGGTAAATGGCAGGTAAGGAGTTGCATCTATGGCTGTTTGTCATTGAAATGGCGCGGATGCTTTTGCGGCGGAAGGTAAGACGATGACCCGTGACGATGGCAGGGTTGCGAACGGCGTGGCCGACACGTCCCCCGAGACGAGTGAACCGCGCAGGGAGGCGGTCGGGCTGAGCCGACGTTTCGCGCTGTTGCTGATGGCCGGCGCAACGCTCGCGGCCTGTTCGCCGATGAGTCGGCCGAGCGGCGGCGATATGCTCTTGCCGCCTCCGACCGGACCGGCCGTATCGGGCGAGGTGCTCGGCACCGGCACGGTGCGCGTGGCGCTGCTTCTGCCGAAAACGGCCCCCGGCAACGGTGCCGCGCTGGCGGTTGCGATGCAGAACGCCGCCACGCTCGGCCTCAACGATTTTTCCGGCAATGACCTCACCATACTGGTGAAGGATACCGGTGGTACGGCCGAAGGGGCTGCCGGCGCGGCGCGACAGGCGATCTCCGAGGGTGCCGAGCTGATCATTGGCCCGATCTTCGCCGCCGAAGTGGGCGGTGTTGGTCCAGTGGCACGCGCGGCCAACGTGCCGGTCATCGCCTTCTCGTCCGATCCCTCCGTGGCGGCGCCCGGCGTCTATATTCTGGGCCTTCTGGTCGACGGTCAGGTGCGCCGCGTCGTCGCCGAAGCGGCCAAGTCCGGCCGCAAGTCGATCGCCGCCATCATGTCGCAGAGCGCCTTCGGCAATCTCGCCGAGGCGGCGTTGCGCCAGGAGGCTGGCCGCTACGGAATGCGTGTCGTCGCCGTCGAACGGTTCCCGGCTGGCGGAGAGGCGCAGGCAGCGGCGGCAATCGCCGCCGTCGCCTCCCAGATCGACTGCATCCTGGTGCCCGAAGGGGCCGGCGTGGCGCCCTCGGTCGCCCGGTCATTGCGGACAGCCGGCGTCGATTTCGCCCGCATCAAGCTGCTCGGAACCGGCGTCTGGAACGATCCCACCGTCTACAACGACCCGTCGCTCACCGGCAGTTGGTTCCCCGCACCGGAGGTGTCCGGCTTCTCGGCTTTCGCCAGCCGCTACCGCTCGGCTTATGGCAGCGAGCCGCCCTTTACGGCCTCGCTCGCCTATGATGCGGTGGTCTTGGCGGCCGGTCTCGCCAAGACCGCGGGTGCTCAGCGCTTCCAGCTCTCGGTCATCACCAACCCCGAGGGCTTCCTGTCGGCGGTCAACGGTCTGTTCCGCTTCAACGCCGCCGGGACCAACGATCGCGGCCTTGCCGTCTACGAAGTCACCGGCTCGACACCGTCGCTGGTTTCCGCCGCTCCACGCGCCTTTACGGGCGCCTGACGGCAAGCCATTTCCTATGAGAGGGTCGCGGCGGCTTCGGCCGCCGTCCCCGTGATTTGCGGTCTCTCCACGCCGGAAAGCCTGGAATGGGCTTTGTCCGCCGGTGCCGACCTTGTCGGCTTCGTTCACTTCGAGAGGAGCCCGCGCCATCTTTCGGTGGACGCCGCCGCCGCGCTGTCCAGGCAAGTGGCCGGCCGGGCGAGGACCGTGGTGCTGACGGTCGACGCCGAGGATGATCTCCTTGATCATCTTGTCGCGACGATTGCCCCGGACTTTGTCCAGTTGCATGGACGCGAAAGCCCGCAACGGGTGGCCGAAGTGCGGAAACACGTCGGCCGACCGGTGATCAAGGCACTTGGCATCGGGACCGCCGAGGACGTTGCGGCCGCTCACGCGTATGCCGGCGTCGCCGATCTGCTTCTCTATGACGCCAAGCCGCCGAAAGATGCGAGCCGCCCTGGCGGTCTGGGCGTCGTCTTTGACTGGTCGCTGCTGGAAAGCGCGCCGTCGCCCTTCTTGCTTTCCGGCGGGCTTGACCCTACCAACGTTGGCGATGCGGTACGGCGGGTGCGCCCAGCCGGCGTCGACGTTTCGTCGGGTGTCGAGAGTGCACCAGGCCAAAAGGACGAGGCCCGCATTCGCGCCTTCGTGGCGGCGGCGCGCGCAGCGAGTGAAGAGGGACAACGATGAGCGAGGCGACGACTCCGAACTCCTTCCGGACAGGTCCGGATGAGCGTGGCCATTTCGGCATTTTCGGCGGCCGCTACGTCGCCGAGACGCTGATGCCGCTGATCCTTGAGCTCGATCAGGCCTATGAAGCGGCCAAGGTCGATCCGGCCTTTCACGCCGAACTCAAGGGGCTGAACGCCACCTATACCGGCCGGCCCAGCCCGCTCTATTTCGCCGAGCGGCTTTCCGCCCACCTCGGTGGCGCCAAGATCTACCTGAAGCGCGAAGAGCTCAACCATACCGGCAGCCACAAGATCAACAATTGCCTCGGCCAGATCTTGCTCGCCCGCCGTATGGGCAAGAAGCGGATCATCGCCGAGACCGGTGCCGGCCAGCACGGCGTTGCTTCGGCCACCGTCTGCGCCCGCTTCGGCTACCCCTGCGAAGTCTATATGGGCGCCACCGACGTCGAGCGGCAGAAGCCCAACGTCTTCCGGATGGAGCTGCTGGGTGCGCAAGTGCATCCGGTCACCGCCGGCAACGGCACGCTGAAGGACGCCATGAACGAGGCGTTGCGCGACTGGGTGACCAACGTCGAGACGACCTATTACATGATCGGCACGGCGGCCGGCCCGCATCCCTATCCGGCGATGGTGCGCGATTTCCAGTCGGTCATCGGCGTTGAGACGCGCGAGCAGATCCTCGCCGCTGAAGGCCGGCTACCCGATCTCATCATCGCGGCCGTCGGCGGTGGCTCCAACGCTATCGGCATATTCCATCCCTTCCTCGATGATCCCGACGTTCGCATCGTCGGCGTCGAAGCTGGCGGTTACGGCATGCACGTCTACAACGGCCACGCTGCCTCGCTGAACGGCGGCAGGCCGGGCGTGCTGCACGGCAACCGCACCTATCTCTTGCAGGACGACGACGGCCAGATCCTCGAGGGGCACTCGATTTCGGCTGGCCTCGATTATCCGGGCATCGGGCCCGAGCATTCCTGGCTGAACGACACGGGGCGCGTCACCTACGTGCCCGCCACCGACCAGGAGGCGCTCGACGCCTTCCAGACGCTGACCAAGGTCGAAGGCATCATCCCGGCGCTGGAAAGCGCCCACGCCGTTGCCGAGGCGATCAAGCGCGCCCCGACAATGGGCAAGGACGAGATCATCGTCGTCAACCTCTCCGGCCGCGGCGACAAGGACGTCTTCACCGTCGGCAAGATTCTGGGAGTCGAGCTGTGAGTTCCCTTCCCGTTACCCGTATCGACGCCCGTCTCGCCAAGCTGAAGACAGAAGGTAGGGCGGCGCTGGTCACCTTCGTCACCGCCGGCGATCCCGATCCCAAGACCTCGCTGTCCATCCTGAAGGCCCTGCCCGGCGCCGGTGCCGACATCATCGAGTTCGGCATGCCCTTTTCCGATCCGATGGCCGAGGGGCCGCCGATCCAGGCCGCCGATATCCGGGCGCTCGCCGCCGGCCAGACCATGGTCAAAACGCTGGCGCAGGTGCGCGCTTTCCGTGAGAACGATCATGAGACGCCCCTTGTGCTGATGGGCTATTACAATCCCATCTACATCTATGGTGTTGAGCGCTTCGTCTCCGATGCCAAGGCGGCCGGCGTCGATGGCCTAATCGTCGTTGACCTGCCGCCGGAAGAGGACGAGGAACTATGCCTGCCGGCGATCAAGGCCGGTATCAGTTTCATTCGTTTGGCAACGCCGACCTCCGACGACAAGCGCTTGCCGGTGCTGCTGAAGAATTCGTCCGGCTTCGTCTATTACGTCTCGGTGCTGGGCGTCACTGGCGTCAAGTCGGCCGCGGCTGGCGACGTTGCCGCGGCGGTCGCCCGCATCAAGGCGCATACGCCGTTGCCGGTGATGGTCGGCTTTGGCGTCAAGACAGGCGAGCAGGCGGCGGCGATCGCCGCTCACGCCGACGGCGTGGTGGTCGGCTCGGCGCTGGTCAACGCGGTGCGCGATTCGCTCGATGACGGCAAGGCCACGGCCACCACCGTCAAGGCCGTCACCGACTTGGTCGCCGATCTGGCAGCCGGCGTACGACGCGGGCGCCCATGATCACGGGCGGAGCAGCCACGTTTCCTTCGCTCCTAGTCCGAGCGAGGGGACTTGGTCTTGCGGCCGCCCTACTCGGGTTTTCCTCGCTGTCCGCCTTCGCAGCGGAGGCAGGCCATGGCCTCGATGGCGCGGCGCTGGGGGTTGCCTGGGCGCTGCCCTTTGTCGGCATTCTGCTGTCCATTGCCCTCGGGCCATTGCTGGTGCCACATTTCTGGCACCACCATTTTGGCAAGGTGGCTGTCGCCTGGGCGCTGGCCTTCCTCGTGCCCTTTGCCATTGTCGAAGGACCGACCGCCGTAATGACGCCTCTGGCCGAGGCTCTGCTGCACGACTACATCCCCTTTGTCGTCCTGCTCGGTGCTCTGTTCACCATCGCCGGCGGTATCCTCGTCACCGGCAACCTGCACGGCTCACCACGCACCAACCTCGCCCTCCTCGGCATTGGGACACTGCTCGCTTCGGTGATCGGCACCACCGGCGCCTCCATGGTGCTGATCAGGCCATTGATCCGTGCCAACGACGGCCGCCGCCACAATGTGCATGTGATCGTCTTCTTCATTTTCCTGGTGTCCAACATCGGCGGTTCCCTGACCCCGATCGGCGACCCGCCGCTGTTTCTCGGCTATCTGCGCGGCATCGATTTTTTCTGGACGACGACGCATATGCTAAAGGAAGCTGTCCTGGCGGCCTTCGTCCTGCTCGCCTTGTTCTATGTGATTGATCACCGCCTTTATCACCGTGATGACGATTTCAAGGGCCGGCTTGATCCCACACCCGATACGGATCGTCTCGGCCTCGAAGGCACCATCAACTTGATACTGCTGTTGGTGGTGGTGGGGGCCGTGCTGATGTCCGGGGCATGGAAGCCGGGCATCGGGTTCCATGTGGCTGGCGCCGAAGTGGAGCTGCAGAACCTTGTCCGTGATGCCCTGCTCGTTGTTGCCGCGCTCGCGTCGCTTTGGCTGACGCCCGGCGGCCTGCGCGCCCGCAATGGTTTTGAGTGGGAACCGATCCTCGAGGTGACCAAGCTGTTTGCCGGCATCTTCGTGACGATCATCCCGGTGCTGGCCATGTTGAAGGCCGCCCATGATGGCGCCTTTGCGCCACTCATCGGGCTGGTGACGGCCGCGGATGGCAAGCCGATCGACGCCATGTACTTCTGGGCGACAGGCCTCCTCTCGTCCTTCCTGGACAACGCGCCGACCTATCTGGTTTTTTTCAACCTCGCCGGTGGCGAACCTGCGCAGCTGATGACGGAGATGGCCGGCACGCTGGCGGCGATTTCCGCCGGTGCCGTCTTCATGGGCGCCATCACCTACATCGGCAATGCGCCGAATTTCATGGTGAAGTCGATCGCCGAGGCCTCCGGCATTCGCATGCCGTCCTTCTTCGGCTACATGGCCTGGTCAGCCGGCATCCTGCTGCCGCTG
>JAGSYV010000109.1 GCA_018262505.1 Pseudomonadota bacterium | reverse complement strand
ACGGCCCGCTTCAGCCGTGTTTCCAAGCGATCAAGCGCCTCGGCCCGACTCGTTCGAACCAGATCGCCCAACTCCGCATGGCCCTCGCCGCCAACATTCGACAGCGTCACCATGCAGCCGCAGGGGGTATCGGTCGGCTCCCCCGGAAAGGACGTCGCCGAGTCCGTCAGAAGGGCGTGGATGGCCTGACGGGCCGTGCCGGCCGCGAGGAAATTGGCCCAGGAGCGGCCATCGTAGGTTTTCCGGTAATAGTCGAGCGCCTCGGCATAGAGCGCCTCTTTCGAGCCGAAGGCCGCGTAGAGGCTGGGCGAGCCGATCTGCATGGCCTCGGTGAGATCGGAAATCGACGTCGCCTCGTAGCCCTTGGCCCAGAACAGCCGCGTCGCCTCGGCCAGCGCCGCCTCGCGGTCGAACGCCCGCGGCCGCCCGCGACTGCGCGCGCCGGCCGTTTCCAAGGAGCGGGAGAGGGTCTCATATTTTTGCATCGATCGCTATATAAATGCACCGGCGGCGCGATACAATGCCGCATAAATGTCTATGGCGGCCCCCGATCTCCTTGCCGGCAATCGCACCCGTCGACGGGAACGCAAGGATTGACCCCCTACCCCCTAGGGGATAGGGTATGACGATGAAGCACGCATCCCACCCCGAAATCGTCAATCGCCTGAAACAGGCTCATGGCCAGATCGCAGCGCTCCTCAAGATGTTTGAGGATGAGCGCTCGTGCGTCGAGCTTGCCCAGCAGCTTCAGGCCGTCGAAAGCCTTATCCACACGGCCAAACGAACTCTCATCCAAGACCACATGGAGCATTGTATCGGCGATGCGGCCGTTCAGGATGGAGAGAGCGCCCGACGTGCTCTCGGCGAGTTCAAATCCCTGTCCAAGTATCTGTAGGGCGGCCCATGCAATCGTTCACCGACCTTATCCAGCAGGGGGCCGCCCATGCCTGGCTCTTCGTTCCGAGCGCCATTCTGCTTGGCGCCCTTCATGGGCTCGAACCCGGCCACTCCAAAACGATGATGGCGGCCTTTATCATCGCCATCCGTGGAACGGTGACGCAGGCTGTCCTGCTGGGGCTCTCGGCGGCGATTTCCCATACGGCCGTCGTCTGGGTGGTCGCCTTGGGTGGGCAGTCTCTCGGCCGGGGCTTTGCGGCTGAGACCGTCGAGCCCTATCTTCAGCTCGTCTCGGCCGGCCTCATCGTTGGCATTGCCACCTGGATGATTTGGCGGACACGGCAGGAGCAGGTTGCCGCCACGCATCACGATCACCACCATGGCGAAGAACGGCGAACGATAGACACCGGGCACGGCGTCCTGTCCTTTGAGATTTTCGAGGAGGGCGTCCCCCCTCGCTGGCGCATCCGCTTCGAGGACGGTGATGGATGGCGCGCCGACGACGTGGCGTTGACGACGGAACGCCCAGACGGCACGCGGCAGGCCTTCAGCTTTGCCGCCCGCGACGGTTTCCTTGAAAGCACCGAAGACATCCCCGAGCCGCACGCGTTCACGGCCCGCCTGTCCCTTGGGCATGGGGGGCATACGCACGACTATGACATGGCCTTCACGGAGCACCCTCACGCCCCGGCGATCGCCAACGATGACGACATGGACGCCCACGCGCGGGCGCATGCCAATGACATCAGCCGCCGCTTTCGCAACCAGCAGGTTACCACCGGACAAATCGTCATGTTCGGCCTCACCGGAGGCCTCATTCCCTGCCCTGCCGCCATCACCGTGCTGCTGCTCTGCCTCCAGCTCAAGCAGCTCGTCCTGGGTGTGGCGCTCGTCGCCTGCTTCAGCATCGGTCTTGCCGTGACCATGGTCGGCGCCGGCGTCGCGGCTTCCCTCAGTGTTCACCATGTGCAGAAGCGCTGGTCGGGCTTTGAGACCTTCGCCCGTCGCGCGCCCTATGCTTCCGGGGTGCTTATGCTTGTCATCGCCGTTTACATGGCGGCGTCAGGCTGGACTGGACTCATGGCGCATGCGGCGTAAACCTTCATTTTTGCAGGTCGGCTTGCAAGATTGAAGGATTATGTCCCGCTCCGGCGCCGCTAAATCTAAAGCATCGGACCGAAAAGTGGAATCCGGTTTTCGGAAAATCAGATGCAACAACAAAGAGCTAGGACTCTGCCGAACGAACCGAACGGAGCGAACCGATGGAAACCATAAAGCTTTGGAACGGCGTGACGGTGCCGCGCATGGGCCTCGGCACCTGGGCGGCCGGCGGCATGATGATCTGGCCGGAAGGGCCGGTGAGCTACGGCACGATCACGCGCGACGACGCCATCGCCGGCATCCGCCTGGCCTATGACCTCGGCCTCCGCATCTTCGACACGGCGGCCGCCTATGGCGCCGGCAACGCCGAACTCATCCTGGGCGAAGCGCTGGCCGACAAATCCGACGTCGTTCTCATCACCAAATGCGGCTATACTGGCAACCCCGCCACCCGGCGGATCGACCCGATCGACCTCAGCCCCGGCGCCATCCGCAAGGGCGTCGAAGGTTCGCTCGCCCGCCTCAAGCGCCCGTCGGTCGACGTCGTGCTGCTTCACCACAACGAACTCGACCTTGCCGAGGCACGCCCGGTGTTCGACACGCTGGAGGCGATGCGCGCCGAGGGGCTGATGGCCTGCTATGGCTGGAGTTCCGATCACGTCGATCTGGTCGCCGCCGTCGCCGACTACCCCGGCTTCAAGGTGGTGGAACACGACCTCAACGTGTTCGACACCGCCCCGGCCATGCTGCGCCTTATCGAGCAGCGCCAGCTCTATGCGCTGGCCCGCCTGCCACTGGCCATGGGCCTGCTCAGCGGCAAATACAACAAGGGAACCGCCTTCGCCGCCACCGACGTTCGTGCCGGCTCCGCCCCCTGGATGAAGTATTTCAAGCAAGGCGTCGCCAACCCCGACTATCTCGTCCTCCTCGACAAGATCACGCCGCTGCTCACCACCGGCGGCCGCAGCCTGCCGCAGGGCGCCTTGAGCTGGATCCTGACCACCTCCGACCGCGCGATCCCCATCCCCGGCTTCACCTCGCTGGCGCAGGTGCGCACCAACGTCGGCGCCATGGACCAGGGCAAACTCCCGGCCGACGTCATGGCCCAGCTCAACGCCATCGTCGCAGACCTGACGGGCGCCTGAGCCAGGGCGCACGTGTGGCTTCGGGCGCGCTTCGCCAAGGCTCAGTTGCCGGCGATGCGGGTCCGGCCATCTCCCCGCGGACGATGCCGGCCCGCACGCAGCCCTTCGTGGTCACCGACTTCCGGCCGACGTTCCGCGTCATCCGATAGGGCATGTCGCGCTCCCGAGCGAGGGCGCCGGCGCTTTCGCCAACGGACGATAAAGCCGTCCTTTACCGTTCAGCGATAGAAGGATCGTCAATCAAACCGCCAAAGCTCTCCATGACGATCGCGCTCGACCCCGCCACCATTTTCTTCGTGCTCCAGGCATCCTATCTCGCCGGGGCCATGGCGCTCGCCTATGCGCGCTACCGCTCGGCCGACGCAGCCGGCCTGGAGATGATCGCGGTCGGCTTTTTCGTTTTGGCAGCTGGTGCCCTTCTGGCCGGCTACACCGAGGTGGATGCCGCCGATTACCGCCTGCTGAGCCTGTCCAATATTACGCTCGGCACCTCCAGCTATGGCCTGTTCCTGGCCGGGGCTCTGCAGCTCAGCCGCCGCCGGCCGGCCTGTCCCCGCTGGATGGTTCTGGTGCCGCCGCTCCTGATCTTGCTGGCCGGCCTTGCGACAGGCTTCCACACCGTCAACTGGCTGCGCGCCGTGGTGTTCAACGGCAGCGCCGCCGTTTCGATGCTGGCAGCCGCCTGGGCCTTCCATCGCGACGCCAAGACCGAGCCGCTGCCGACGCGCAAGATCGTGGCGTTCGCCTTCGCCGCGGCGGGTCTCATCAGCCTGGTGGTAGCGGTCGAATTCGGGATCAGCCAATTCTGGCTGTCGCCCATTCTCGCCTTCGTGTTCATTCTGGCGCTGAAGTTTGCCATCGCGCTGTCGTTGATCACCTTTACCATGGAGCGAACCATGGCGAAGCTCGACCACCTGGCCCATTCCGACATGCTGACCGGCCTCAAGAACCGTCGCTCCTTCTTCGCCGCCGTGCCGACCAGCGTCAACGCCGGTGACGCCGTCGTCGTTCTCGACGCCGATCGTTTCAAGAGGCTCAACGACACCTGGGGCCACGCGCTGGGTGACGAGGTGCTGAAAGCCATGGCCGACGCCATGGTGGCCCATGCAAGACGCGGCGACGTTCTCGCCCGCTATGGCGGCGAGGAATTCATCCTGTTCCTGCCAAAAACCGGCGAGACGCAGGCGCTTGCCATCGCCAACGCCATGCGCGCCGAAGTGGAATCGACCACCATCTCCGGCGTCCGCACCACCATCAGCGCCGGCATCGCCGTCTCCCCACTCGGCGAAACCCCGCTCAAACACCTCATCGCCGAAGCCGACGCCGCCCTTTACGACGCCAAGGCGGCGGGAAGGAATACGTGCCGGATGAGCGGGATGATGGACGACTCGGTGGCGATCTGATGTCATGCCGTCGCAGCTTTTGCGCGACCACTGCACAAGGCGGCTCAGTTTCCCTTCAAACCGGCTCCGCGACATGGAGACGCCTCCAAACCGCGGCATGACGCCCATCGTTTCCATCAAGTTCGGTCGCCTTCAGACAGTCCCAAAGAGCGAAAGCGCGCCCGTCTCGACTGTCGAGTGCGACCATAAAGAGGTAACAAGGCAATCGCGGCCTTAGCGCCCGCCTTCAATCTCCACCGTCCCCCTCATCCGGCTCCTCACCCGCCCTTCCCAGAGGCCGGCGGCCGTCATCACCAGCGTGGTCAGCCAGCCCATGGTGAGGAGGTCGGCGAACGGCGCGGCGGCGAGCAGCGCCAACAGCGCCAGCGCGGCCAGCAGATGCGAGGCGGGCAGCGCGCCGTAGACCACCTTCTTGTAGACGGCGCTGCCCAGAAGGTAGATCGCCGGCCCGCCGCACAGCGTCAGCGCATGGGCCGTCTTTAGCCCGTCGTGCGGGTGGGCCATCACCAGGTCGTTGCCCACGGCGGTGGCGATGATGCCGCCCACCAGGATGGCGTGGATATAGTGGAAATAGGCGCCGATGCGGCCGGGGTCGGCGGCATGGGTGATCGCCTCGGTGGCGTCCTTGCAGGAGGTGCCGAAATAGAGCCACCACATGGCCAGCGTGCCGAGGAAGGTGGCCAGCATGGCCGAGAGCAGCGCCGTATCCCAGCTTTCGAACTCGGCCAGCGTGGCGCCGGTGGCCAAGAGCGTTTCGCCCAATGCCACGATGACGAACAGCTGGCAGCGCTCGGCCATGTGGCCGCCCTCGATCGTCCAGTCGGCGGTGGTGGAGCGGCCGAGCCGCGGCAGCGCGAAGCCGATCATCGGCGAGCCATATTCGCAAGCGACGGCCACGGCCCACAGCCCGATGCGCGCCGCCCCCTCGGCAAAGGCGCCGCCGACCCAGAACACGGCGGCGATCGATAGCCAGCCGAGCATCCGCCGGTGGTTGGCCGTGAGCGGATGGTCCGGCCCGAGTTCCCAGACGATATAGGCGGTGCGCCCCACCTGGATCGCCGCATAGGCGAGCGCGAACACCCAGCCGCGCGCCCCGAAGGCGCCGGGAATGGCCGACGACATGATGAGGGCGCCCAGCATCACCGTGAACAGCAAGCTGCGGATGCGCGGCGTCTCCGGGTCGAACCAGTTGGTGGCCCAGCAGGTATATTGCCAGCCGAGCCACACCGCGAACCACAGGATCAACGTTTCGATGACGCCGGTGAGCGTCAGGTTATGCAACAGCTCATGGCTGAGCTGGGTGACCGCGAAGACATAGACGAGGTCGAAGAACAATTCCTCGAAGGTCACCCGGGCATGGTGCCCGTCGCGATGGCGCAACAGCGGATGATCCGCGCCGCTCATGCCGCCCGCCTCGCAACGCCCTCATCGATCGTCTGCATGGCCGATCCCCTTTCGCAGACAACTTATCGGTGTTTTTGCGTAGACGCCAGTATAGGCGAACGGGCGGCAGCAGTGAGGCCGCAGAACACACCTTGCCACGCGCCGAACGGGATCGCCGAGGATTTACAGCCCAGCCGCCCACGGTACCGAGCAACAGGAAACCATCTGGCACCCTATATCGGCCATCCGCCCCATTCTGCCTGAGGTCCTCTGCCTTCGCAGAGGATGACAATTTATATATGAAAAACAAAGAAATAGCCGCTCGCGTGGGCTTTTGGGCTCCATCAAACCGTCGTCCTCAATGCAAGGCTCAAAGACCTCAATGCCCAACAGAGTTGATGACAATCTGCGGATAGGTTATGTATTTGTTTTATATATATAAATCTGTCTTCCCCTGCGAAGGCAGAGGACCTCAGGCCGAATGAAACGCAACGCCGATATAGGTCTCCCTACTCGCCGCCAATCGGTGTTTGCGCAGACGCCAGCGGCGGCGAGCGCTCACCACGTCCCCAGATACGCTGCCACGGCCAGCAATATCCCCGTTCCGATATTGGCGAGGAACAGGCGGAAGCTGAGGTCGGGCCGCCCGAGATCGAGCTGCCAGGCCTGCCAGCCGAGGTGGCCGGCGATGACGGCGATGCCCAGGGCATAGGGCGCCGACATGCCGGTGAGGAAACCGCCCACCGCCCAGGCGGCGACGGCGAGCCCATAGAACAGGCCGATCATCGCCTTGCCATGCGCGCCGAACAGGATGGCCGTGGATTTGAGGCCGAGGTGTCTGTCGTCCCGGATATCGACATAGGCATAGACGCTGTCATAGCCGATCTGCCAGGCGACGGCGCCCAGCCACATCAGCACCGCGCCGGCCGGAACGCTGCCCGTCACTTCGGCCCAGGCCATCAGCATGCCCCAGTTGAACGCCGCGCCGAGAATGGCCTGCGGCCAGTGGGTGAAGCGCTTGCAGAAGGGATAGAGGACCACCAGCGGCAGCACGCCGATGGCAACAAGGCGCGTCAGCGGCGTCAGGAACAACAGCAGCGAAGCGGCGAGCAGCAGCTCGGCGACGAGGAACAGCATGGCAGCCTTGAGGCCGAGTTCGCCGCTGGCCAGCGGCCGGAAACGGGTGCGCTCCACATGGCCGTCGAAGTTGCGGTCGGCCATGTCGTTGATGGTGGAACCGGCGCTGCGCATCAACAGCGCGCCCAGCGAGAAGACGATCAGCGTGCCGAGATCCGGCAAGCCGTGCGCCGCTTGGATCAGCGCCGCCCAGCAGGGAAACAGCGTCAGCCAGATGCCGACGGGACGGTCGAGCCGCGCCAGCCGCGTATAGGGACGAAAGAGGCGCGGCAGCCGCCGATCCACCCAGTCGCCGCGTTTGATGTCGCTCAGGTCGGGCTGGCTCAGCGTGTTCATCTCGGCATCCCCGCTCAAAATCAGCGTCGAGGATAACCGCTTTCGGAGTGGTCGCAACCGCCCCCTACAGCGCGAACAACCCCAACCCCGCCCGCACTTCCCCCAGCGTCTCCTCCGTACGCTCCCTCGCCTTCGCCGTCCCCTCCCTCAGCGTCTCCAGAACATACCCCGCGTCGGCGGCATAGCGCGCCCGCCGCTCGCGGATCGGCGCCAGCAGGGCTTGCAGCACATCATCCAACTGGCGCTTGACCACCATGTCGCCGAGGCCGCCGGCGCGGTAGCGCGCCTTGAGCTCCGCCACCGCCCCGGCATCGTCCGCGAAGGCGTCGAGATAGGTGAAAACGACGTTGCCCTCGACGGTACCGGGATCGGCGGCGCGGAGGTGGTTGGGGTCGGTGTACATCTGGCGGACGGCGGCGCGGATGTCGCCCTCCGAGGCGGAGAGCGGAATGGCGTTGCCCAGCGATTTGCTCATCTTGGCCTTGCCGTCGATGCCCGGCAGGCGGCCGACCCTGGGGATCATCGCCGCCGCCTCGGGCAACAGGTCGCGGCCGATCTGGCGGTTCACCCGGCGGACGATCTCGTTGGTCTGCTCGATCAGCGGCGCCTGATCCTCGCCCACCGGCACGATGGTGGCCTTGAAGGCCGTGATGTCGGCCGCCTGCGACACCGGGTAGCAGAGGAAGCCGACGGGAACGTCGCGCTCGAAGCCGCGCAGTTGGATCTCCGTCTTGATGGTCGGGTTGCGTTCGAGGCGGGCCAGCGTGACGAAGTTCATGTAGAGCATGGTCAGCTCGGCGAGCGCCGGCAGGGCCGATTGAACGCAGATCGTCGTCATCTCCGGATCGATGCCGACGGCGAGATAATCGAAGGCCACCTCCAGCACGTTGCGCCGCACCTTGTCGGGATCGTGGGCATTGTCGGTCAGCGCCTGCAGGTCGGCGAGCAGCAGAAACTGCCGGTGCGTCGCCTGCAGCGCCACCCGGCTTTTCAGCGAGCCGGCGTAGTGGCCGAGGTGGAGGGGGCCGGTGGTGCGATCGCCGGTCAGAATGACCGGCTTTTCGAGGGGGAAATGGGACATGGGTGCTCCAGAAAAGGAGCCGCCGCGACGGGAGGAAGAAGGAGATTTTGTCCAAGGCTTGCCGCGTCACGGCGGCAAGGGTCAGACACAAGATGACGACTGCCGCTCCTAGAGGGAGCGCCACCACAAGTTACGGCTGAGGTTGGCCAAGTCGTTCATGGCAGATGGAATGCCACCGGCGATCGGTTCGCGCAAGGGCGAAACGTCGCCGGCGGTTCTCACAGTGGCGCCTTGCCGGGGCCATCGGTTGAACCGGCGGCCTGCCATGGCTTCAGCCCCAAGCGCACCAGCGGCTTGATGAGCTCCAGCACCAAGAGCACCGCCACGCCGGCGGCCACCGTCACCGCCAGGTCGCCGACATGCAGCGGGCCGAAGCGGAACAGCGCCCGCGCCACCGGCCAGCCGAGCGTCAGCGCCAGCATCGCTACGACGCCCGTGAGCACGATGAGGAGCGTACGATTGGGCCGGCGCACCGCCATGATCACCGAGGAGCTGAACGAGCGGTCGACCAGGATCAGGCCGATGATGACGAACACCAGCGAGAAGAAGGTCAGCGCGCGCACCTCGTCGGCCGGCATGCCGCGCTTCAGCGCGAACAAATAGATCGCCGCCACCAGCGCAAAGCCCATCACGCCCTGGAACAGGCCCCACACCACCATGGTGCGCGAGAACAGCGGCTCGTTGGGGTCGCGCGGCGGCCGGGCCATCACGTCGTCCTCCTCGGTCTCGGCCTCGAACACCAGCGAGCACACCGGGTCGATCACCATTTCCAGGAAGGCGATGTGCATCGGCCCGAACAGGATCGGCAGGCCGAACAGCAGCGGCAACAGCGCCAGCCCGGCGATCGGCACGTGCACCGCCAGGATGAAGCCCATGGCCTTGACGAGGTTGTCGTAGATGCGCCGGCCCAGCCGCACCGCCTTGACGATCGAGCCGAAATCGTCGTCGAGCAGCACGATGGAGGCCGCCTCGCGGGCGACGTCGGTGCCGCGCCCGCCCATGGCGATGCCGATATGCGCCGCCTTCAGCGACGGCGCGTCGTTGACGCCGTCGCCGGTCATGGCGACCACCGCGCCGCCCGCCTTGAAGGCGTTGACGATCCTGAGCTTCTGTTCGGGCATGGTGCGGGCGAACACCGTCGCCGTCTTCACCCGCGCCGCCAGCGCCGCGTCGTCGAGCGTTTGCAGATCGTCGCCGGTGACGACATCGGCGGCGTCGATCCCGGCCGCCGTCGCGATGGCGCGCGCCGTCGCCGGATAGTCGCCGGTGATCATCACCACCGAAATGCCGGCGGAGCGGCACTCGGCGACCGCCGCCGGCACGCTGGCGCGCAGCCCGTCGGCAAGGCCGACCAGGCCGAGGAATTCAAAGGGGAAGCCGGACTGATCCTCGGGCAAGGGATGGCTGGCGCTCGCGCGGGCAACGCCGAGCACCCGCAAGCCCCGCGCCGCCAGCGCGTCCACCTCGCCCCCCAGCGCGGCGAGCGCCTCGTCGTCGAAGCGGCACAGCCGGGCGACCGCCTCGGGCGCGCCCTTGGCGGCCACCAGCACCGCCTCGTCCTCCTCGCTCCCGGCCCAGACGTTGGTCATCGCCAGAAGGTCGGGGCGCAGTCCGTATTCCTGGACGAGGCGGCGCGGCGGCGGCGACGGCGCGTCGGTCTGGGTTCGGCCGAGGTGATGGAACGCCTTCTCCATCGGATCGGTCGGCGCCTCGGCGCTGGCGAGAACGCCGACATCGACCATCGCGCGGAACGCCTCGGAAAGATCGGGGCCGGCGGGCACGGCCGACCCGTCGGACAGGCGCAAGTGGGCGATCGACATGCGGTTCTCGGTCAGCGTGCCGGTCTTGTCGGTGCACAGAACGGTGGCCGATCCCAGGGTTTCGATGGCGGCGGCGCGCCGGGTGAGAACGCGCGCCTGAGAAATCCGCCAGGCGCCCATCGCCATGAACACCGTCAGCACCACCGGAAACTCCTCCGGCAGCATCGACATGCCCAGGGCGATGCCGGCGAGCAGCCCATCGAGCCAACCGCCGCGCAGCAGGCCGTAAAGCACCACCACCAGAACGGTGACGACGCCGCCGACCAGTGCGAAGACCCGCACCAGGCGCCCGGTCTGGGCCTGAAGGCGCGGCGCCTCGGTCTCCACGGACTGCAGCGACTGGCCGATCTTGCCGATTTCGCTTTGGGCGCCAATGGCCTTCACTTCGGCGAGCCCGGTTCCGCGCACCACCAGGGTGCCGGAAAACACATGGTCGAGCGCCTCGCCGCCCGGCCTGGGCATCTCGCCTCCCGCCCTGGCCTCGGCGGCCACCTTGGCGACCGGCACGGATTCGCCGGTCAAGAGCGACTCGTCGGTCTGAAGGTCGTGGCATTGCAGGAGGACGGCGTCGGCCGGCACGCGGTCGCCCTCCACCAGCACCAGAAGGTCGCCGCGCACCACCTCGCGCCCGGCGATGCGCCGCCGCTCGCCGCCCCGGATCACCAGGGCGCGCGGGCTGGTCAGATCGCGCAGCGCTTCCAGCACGCGCTCGGTACGGCTTTCCTGCACGACAGTGATCACCACCGACAGCGTGGCGAAGGCGAGCAGCACCAGAGCCTCCGTCGTACTGCCCAGCAGCAGATAGACGCCGCCGCCCACCAGCAGCAGCGCCAGCATCGGCTCGCGCAGAACTTCGAACACGATGCGCAGCGGCGTGCGGCGCTCCGCCCTCGGCAGCTCGTTGAAACCCTCGGCCGCCGACCGATGCGCGGCCTCCTCGTCGGTCAGGCCGACGAGAGGGACCGATTGCGGTTCGATGTTGGTCATTGTCACCCTTCGCGGAACGGACGCCGGCAGAGGTCCGCCCCTCTCCACGGAAGCCGAAAACGCTTCCAGATTGCGTCCCCAGGGTATCACCTCGACCGCGCGGACAACTATGCGACGAAGGACAACGGGCAAGGTAGCTTCGGAAATGACCCAAGCCGATGTCGGCGAATGGTTGAAGCGCGCGCCCTCGGCCCGGCAAGCGAGCTTCGGATCAAAACCCTATATCCGCCGCTTGCTCTATTCGGCCCGAGGTCCTGCGCCTAGAGCGCAGGATCTCGGCTTGATAGCATGTGCGAGATTAAGCGATTTCAAGTACTTGGTGGGCATTGCCACCGTCTTCCAAGCGGAGTTTTTCAAGCTTGCCCGGGAATTTGCCCCGGGTACAGTGAAAAGCGACTAAGTTTTTGCCTATAAATATAAATCTGTCATCCTCGCGCAGGCGAGGACCTCGGGCAGGATGGAACGATCGGTCGATATCAGGCCCCCTTACCAAGGCACCTCCCTGCCCTCCCGATCGAGATACCTCAGGCCCGGCTTGCCCATCTCGCCCAGCAGCATGCCGACGATCTGCGGCACGGTTTCCTCCAGGGTGAAGGGCGCATCCGCGCCTGGAGGCCGATCCGGCGCATCGCTGGCTGCGCGGCGTGGTCGTCGGGCTGTGCCGGGCGTAAGCCTTACGCCCGCTTCTCGCTGTTCAGGACTGCCTGACGCATGCGATGGAAGTATAGGGCGCGATCGGCCGACGCACGGTCGATCTCGGCGTAATTGCCGGCCCAGGCCTCCGCCAGCGATGGCGGCTGCCTCAGATGTTGGGCGCGCAACCGCGACAGGTCTAGGTAAGCCTTGTCGCCGATGCTCAGGCTGCGACAGATCACCGCGAGGCCGAAGTCGTTATCATGATTGAGGACATTGGCGACGTGCGCTTCCTCGAGCCCGGTCACCTGGACGAGCAGTTCGGCCACCGCCTCCATTCGGTCTTGGTCGGCAAAGCCGACGATGGCATCGTCGAGCGTGCCGAGACGCTGGCGAATCCGCCTGAGCAGCGACGAGATTTCCGTCTCGAGCTCCTGCTTGCGCTGGCGCGCGATGTCGGACGCCTCCGTGACCAGGAGAACCGCGAAGTCCGGCGACAGGGCGACGATGTTTTCCAGCTTGGCGCGGCTTTCGGCGTCGAACGAGGCCATGGCCCGCGCCAGACGCTCGGCCGGCATGTCGGCCCGCTGCGACAGAGCCAGCAGCACCTTGGGATAATCGAGGCCGCGCGTCGCCAACCGCTTGAGGCCGAAGTCGGAAAAGCGCGCCGTGGCGTTCCGCGTCACCCCTTCCAGAACCTCCACGTTGCCGCGATCGGCCAACACTTCCGTCACCGTTTCGCTGAGGCCCTTGCGTCGGGTGATCGCCAGAAGATGCCCCTGGCTCAGCGAAGCGGCGATATCGCGAAGATCGGCGTCGGTCAGAACTGTGGACTGCTCCAGCATCACGCAGGATACGGCGATTTCCTCGTCCGAGGCGAGGCGCATCGCCACCGCGCGCGGCGTGCAGGAAAGCGGCGCCATCTGCTCGGAAAACTGCGCCCGCACGTCCACCGATACCTGATCGACGAGCCGGCAGAGAATGTCGCCAAAGAGCCTGGTTTCGGCGTCGGTGTAATTTTCCGCGCCCTCGGTGAACAGCTCGGAGATCCAAATCAGCAGATCTCCGCGCTTTTCGCTGGTCTTTTCCTGGCTGAGAGCAATCAATCTGTCAAACATCATGGGTCTCATCGCCTTTCAGGAACATGCACCGGCTACGGGAACCAACCCGGTTCGACTGCTTCGGCGTCTTGCTGACACCGTCGTTCCATCCTCAAAAACAGAACCGTTGCCGGCGGCGCGATATGCACTCCACACAGAAATTCAATACTCAAATCTTCGATGACAACCGTTAATGGCGTGTTGAATGCCACAGATACTGGAAGTTAACGTGAAGAGTTCCTTGCCAGAGAACTTAAAAACAAATCGGTTCGACCGGCCGCCAGCGGGCGCCGAGCCCTGAATCAACCGGCCCGATCAATCGGTTAGCCGCCGCGCCGGCTTTCGCGCCGCCAAGGGGCGCCAAGGCGTGCCCCCTCGCGGCCTCGTCGGCTTCGAGCGGACGGTGGCAAGGCCGGCAATCGCCGTTTTCGCCCGATCGCGCCTTGTGGCGCCCCGGCGTCAGGGGGTTATGGGATGTATGAGGCGCCGGGCCTAATCGGCGGTCGGCGCGCCCGCGAAGGCGATCAGGTTGCCGTCCGGGTCCTCGACGATGAAGATGCTGGCGCCCCAGGGTTCCGTTCGGAGCGGCTGGAAGAAACCGACGCCGGCGGCCTGATATTCGAGATAGAGCGGTTCGGCCGTGTCGAGCGTCAGCGTCGCCGACAGCGCGTCGGCTTCCCGCCGCCGAAAGTCGCGATCGAACACCGGGCCGTCGGCGCGCCTGAGATTGAGCTGGGCGCCACCGCGCGAAATCTGCGCGGAGAAGGGCGGCTCGCCGTAGGAAAAGGTCACCGTGAAGCCGAGCTTGCCGACGTAGAACGCCAGGGAAGCATCCATGTTGGAAATGAACAGCTGTGGTTCGGCGGAGAGAATCGTCGTGGTCTTCGCGTGGCTCATGGCGGCGGCTCCTTCAATCAGGTCCTGCGACCCATCCCTTACGCAACGCCCCGCGCTGCCGCCGCGTCGGCCGGCGGGCCGGCTCGGCGAAATGATCGCGCAGCCAGGCCATCGCCTCGAGCACCCGCTGCGACGGCGTGTTGGCAAGCGCCATAGCCGCCGCCAACTCTTCCAGCATGATCCAGCCTTCCCGAACCGAGCTTCCGGCAGCGAACCTAGGCCGATGAGCAGAACTGGGCAAGAACTCGCCGTATCCAGGCATTCAAGCCGGCCGCCATCCCTTCCTACAATGGCACCCAACCTTGATGGAGAAGCGGACCATGCCGCAGGAAAACCCAAGAGGATCAGCAGAGAAGATCGCCATCGTCACCGGCGGCAGCCGTGGTCTCGGCCGCAATGCCGTGCTGTCGCTGGCCCGGCGCGGCGTGCGCTCGATCTTCACCTATCACCAAAATCAGGCAGAGGCGGAGAAGGCGACGGCGCTCGCCGCCATCGCCACCGACTTCTCCGGCGGCATCGTTCGCGACAACTCGGAGGTCAACAAGATGGTGGCCTCCCAAACCGCCCTCGGCCGCGTCGGCCAGCCCGACGACGTCGGCCCGGTGATCGCCGCCCTGCTCTCGGACGACTTCGGCTGGGTCAACGCCCAGCGCATCGAAGTCTCCGGCGGCATGCAGATCTAGAGCATCGGACCGAAAAGTGGAATCCGGTTTTCGGAAAATCCGATGCAACAACAAAAAGCTAGATCGTCATCTTGCGTCCGTCAGGACGCACGTCGATCTAGCCAACGCGGCGGATCGGCTCACTGGACAACGGCCGACGTGGGGAACTGTTTGCGCGGAAACAGCTGCTTCACGACCGGGCCGCCGTCGGTCTGGATGTCGCGGACCTGAGCCAGTTGGCGGATTTCCGCGAGACCGAGCAGGTAGGAGACGACCGATTCCGCGCCGCAGTTCTCGTTGGCGCGATCGGGATGCAGGCCGTCGCGGCACCGGCCCGTCTTGATGTCGACGAGCGGGATAGAAAGGTCGTTGGAGCCCATGAACCAGGCAAAGGCGCGTTCCGCCTCGATCTTCCATCTCAGGTTCTTGGTGGCATTCCACGCCACGACGCAGGCTGAAATCATCGCGGCGGCTTCGAGCGGCTGCTGATCGAACGGCTCCGGCTGCGCGCGCAATGTTCCGAAGGACTGCGAACCGACGGGGCGGAACACCCCGGAGGGCGCCGTCTGGATCGTCACCAGCCAATCAAGCGTTCGGAGGCCGGCCCGAACGAGGGCGCCCTCCCGGGTGGCGAGACCGGTGGCAATCAGGGCCTGCGGAAGCCGCGCATTGTCATAGGAAAGCCCCTCTTCGAACCACGCCCAGTCGGGCGCGTCCACCGCTGCGATCGACACCATCAGGCGGTCGGACAGAAGGGACTGAAGTCGATTGGCCGTTTCGTCGTTCGGGCGAGCGGCGCGGAACGGCACCAGACCCAGCAACGTCGCCGCGAGGGCGCGTGGCGAATGAAAGTTCTCGACCACCGGCAGGGCCTTGGCGAAAAGCGCCGATGCCCACTGCCGCCGCGACGGATCGTCGGCATGGCGGGCACATTCGCCAAGCGACCACAGCGTGCGACCGTGGCTGTCTTCGGACCCGACCTCCTCCAGCCAGCGGCGATCGAAGCTCATGAAGTTGCGGAAGCGGCCGTTGTCGGGGTTGAAGGCATGCTGAACGAAGGCGGCGAAGCGCCCCGCCACCTGGCCGGGCAGAACCGCTTCGCCGGTATGCTCCAGCGTCGTTGCCAGCAGCAGGCCGCGGGCGTTGTCGTCGACGCAGTATCCGTGGGCCCGGTCGGCGATCGTATGCACGGCGTGCTGGAAGAGACCGGTATCGTCGCACATCGACAGGAGATGGTCCGTCCTGATTTCAGGCGTACGGGTGGCCTTGCGGGTGGCGGCCGTCACGTCGTCGGTGGCGGTCATGCGCTGGGTGCGCTGGGCGACCACGCTTTCAAACGCCTTGATATAGCGCTTGGCGGTGTGTTCCCAGGTCATGGAACGGCTGCGCCGGTAGGCGCCCTCTGCCAGGTCCTGCCGCTTGGCATCGTCGGCGAGAAGGCCGGCCACCGCCCGCCCGATCGCATCGCGATCGTTGAAAGGAACCAGGATGCCCCCGCCATCGGCCAAGAGTTCGGCGGCATGCCAATAGGGCGTCGAGACGACCGCCCGGCCCAGCCCGAAACTGTAGGCGAGCGTGCCGGACGTCATCTGCTCTGCGTTGAGATAGGGCGTGACATAGACGTCGCACATCGAGATGCAGCGGAGCAACGTCGCCTGATCCACGAACTGGTTGAGAAACACCACGTGATCGGTAAGGCCAAGCGCTTCGACGCGCGCCACCAGCCCCTTGCGATAGGCTTCGCCTTCATCTCGGATCAAGTTGGGATGGGTGGCGCCAAGTACCACGTAAACGGCCGATGGGCATGCCTCCAGGATGGCCGGCATGGCGTCGATCATCACATCGATGCCCTTGTTGGGCGACAACAGGCCAAAGGTCAGGATGACCTTGCGGTTGTCATACCCCTCGGCATGCTTGGTGATGTCCGACGTCTCGAAGGGAACGTCCGGCACGCCATGGGGAATGACCTCGATCTTGTCCGCCGGAACGCCGTAGATGTCCATGAGCATCTGACGGCCCTTTTCGGCCATCACGACCACCCGCGCCGACACCCTGACAATGCGCTCGGTGACCAGACGCTGGGCGGCCGTGGGCTCGGCAAGCACGGTGTGCAGGGTGGTCACCACCGGCACCGCCAGGCGCGACAACAGCGGAAGGATGTCGCAGCCGGCCTCCCCGCCGAAAATGCCGAATTCGTGCTGGAGCGAGACGACGTCGACGTGATTGCTGTTGAGGATCTCGGCGGCGGCCAGATAATCCTCCGGCCGATCCTGAGCGACCTCGACGCGGACGGTATCGGGATAGGCGTAGGTGCGCCCCGGGTCGTTCATCGCCACGATCGATGTCTTGAGGCCGGGCCGCGTCGCCACCACGGCTTGCTGCAGCTCGGTCGTGAAGGTTGCGATGCCACAGCGTCGAGGTAAGGAGTTGCCGATGAAGGCAATTCGGTTGACCTTTGTCATGGCGATCGTTCCTTTATGGACGGCTTTGGCCGGTGGCTGCTGCGCCAGCCGAATAGACAAGTTGGCGCGAGAGCGGATCGACTAGTGGTTCGACTCCGACATTTGCATCCGCCCGATACCACTCTCGGAGCAAATGTCGGGGTCAAGAGAACCACTAGCGTTATGGTTTGATGAGGCGCATCTCCTCAACGCAAGGCGGCGTCGTTGGCGATCATGGCGTCGAGTTCACCCTGGGTTATCTTGACGACCGATGTCGCCAAATCCGAAACCGACAGGGCGGGCAGGTGCAATCGGATGCCGGTGCGCCGCGTCGCCACGAACGAAAGCCCCTGGATTTCTTCCATGTCGACGATGAGCCGATAGGTTCCGGCGGCCTGGGGCGCGTCGAAATCTCTCAGCACGATCGGATGGCGAAAGGTGACTGTGTCTTCGATTTCTCGGTCGGGCATGATGTCTCGCTCAGGATTTCGCTTTGGGCAAACGCCCGAGCGGCAGACTGCCCGCCATCAGGGACGACACGCTGGCGGCAACCGCCGGCTTTTTCTTGTCGCCCTTCTGTTTGCGGACCTCTTTGTTGCCGCGCTTCTGTTCCTTGACCATGGTCGGCATCCTTCTCGGTTGGACGATGCCGCCGAAAGTCGGGATCACCGACTGTCCGCTGAGCGGCCCTCGTTTGACGCACAACCGACTCCACCTGAGACGGGGGCGCTTGTTATCCCGGACATCGCCGCCGGCCTTCGGATGGCCCATCAAGCACCAAGAGAAATTCTCGGCGTCTCTTTGCAAGCCATTGTATTACAGACCTATAATTATTGATTCCGACTTACATAGATCTGATTTTCGTCAAAAAATAATTTGTTCGGCATAAGTCCCTTAAAGGGAAATATGGTATTGTTTCCCATTATTCAATGTCTTCCATTGATATTTTTCATAAAAATTATATATAAAAAACTCAAAAGCACACTTAATGACCAGATTTATTCTTGAAAATGAGGTCATTTCAAACCTGACCCGCGGAGTGCAGTTGCCGCCGGCCTGATGGCTCAGCCGGTTTCAGCGCGTTGAGAATGCTCAACGAGGCCGTTTGCCGGACATGCCTCAGGTCACTGGGTAAATCGTCATTCCAGAAGGACTGCCAACGATGCCTCGCTCTTTTCTCTACGTGGTTTTGGTGGTGTTCGCGGCTGTCGCCTCAGCCTTCAGCTACCGTCTCTATCAGGAGGGTCAGAGCCGCTTGTCAGTCGTCGACAGCCATGAACAAACGGCCCCCCTTGCCGAGGGTGGACCAGCGGAGCGCTTGCCGTCGGCGCGGCCGGTCATCCTTGTCGAGTGAACGCCGAGGCGGGCGGTGCCTGTCCGGCCATCACGCGGCCAACAAGGGTGACACCAAGCTCGCCCTCGCCTGCCCGCAACTGACCGCGACGGCGGCCCCATATCAGCCGCCAGTCCCCCTCGTCCCGAGGTCCCCGCCCACTGCGACCAAAGGTGTGCCGGGAAAACACTTTTTGAACCATCGACATGGAAAACTTGTTTACGAACTTGCACTAGGTGTCGGCTCACCCGCGTCTTGCAAGCCGGAATAAATCAAATGAAACCGCACGTTCGGCCGACCTCCGAGGAACTGGTCTTCCAGCCCGACGAAATCATCGTCTCCAAGACCGACCTCAAGGGCCGGATCACCTACGCCAACCGGGTGTTTGCCAAGGTCTCCGGCTACAGCCAGGCCGAGCTGATGAACCAGCCGCACTCGATCATCCGCCATCCCGACATGCCCCGCTGCGTCTTCAAGCTGCTGTGGGACCGGATAGAGGACGGGCACGAGGTGTTCGCCTTCGTCAAGAACATGGCCAAGAGCGGCGCCTTCTACTGGGTGTTCGCCCACGTGACGCCCTCCTATGACGCGGCCGGCACCATGGTCGGCTATCACTCCAACCGCCGCGTGCCGGACAGGCGCATCGTGCGCGAGGTGATAGAGCCGCTCTACGGCGATCTGCTCAGGATCGAAGCGTCCGAGAAAAGCGCGAAAGACGGCCTTGTCGCCTCCTATGCCGCGCTGAATACAATCGTGAAATCAAAGGCGGCCAGCTATGACGAGCTCATCTTCTCCCTTTGAGGCCATCGCGCCGGGCCTTGTCGCGGCCCTGATCGCGGTGGCGGCGATGCTGTGCGCCTGGTTCGGCCTCTCCACCGCCACCCTGGTGCTTCTCGCCCTCACGGTCATTGCCGCCTTCGGGTCGGCGGCGCTCGCCCTGCGAACGCAGCGTGCCATCCGGAGCGCCGTCGCCCTGGCCACGGCGCTCACCCGCGGCGACTTCGAAGCCCGCATTCTCACCTTCGACCAGCGGGGCGACGCCGGCGCGCTCACCGAAGCCCTCAACGACATGGCCGACCATCTCGACGCCTTCGTCCGCGAGGCCAGTGCCTCGATGGACACGGTGCGCCAGAACCGCTTCCACCGCCGCATCCTGCACAACGGCATGGATGGCGCCCTGCTGCGCGCCTCGCGCACCATCAACGACGCCACCGACGTGATCCAGGACCGGGTCACCGCCTTCAACCAGTCCACCGACGATTTCAGCGCGGCCATCAACTCGATCGTCGAGGGGCTCGTCGAGGCCTCGCACACCATGGGGGCGACGGCGACGCACCTCAGCGACGGCGCAAACTCCACCGACCAGCGCGCCGGTGACGCCGCCGCCGCGTCGAAGACCACGTCGATCGATGTGGAAAAGGCATCCGAGGCGGCCAGCCGGCTGTCGGCCTCGGCCAGCGACGTCGGCGAGGAGGTCGAGCGCTCCGCCGCCATCGCCCAGGGCGCCGTCGCCCGCGCCGAGGAAACCCGCCGCATCGTCGACGGTCTTTCGGCGGCTGCCGAGCGGATCGGCGCCGTGGTCGGCCTGATCGAACAGGTGGCCGGCCAGACCAATCTCCTCGCCCTTAACGCCACCATCGAGGCGGCGCGGGCCGGCGAAGCGGGCAAGGGCTTCGCGGTCGTCGCGTCGGAAGTGAAGAATCTCGCCGGCCAGACCGCCAAGGCCACCGAAGAGATCGCCCGCAACATCGGCGAGGTGCAGGCCGCCACCCGAGCGGCGGTGACCAGCATCGAGGGCATCGGCGGCACCATCGCCGAGATCCACGCCCTCACCGCCGGCATGCACGCCTCGATCGAGGAACAGATCAGGGCGACCTCGGAGATCGCCCACAACGTCGGCAATGCCTTCGACGGCACGCGGCAGGTCTCCGACCGCATCTCCTCCATCACCGGCACGGCGCACGAGACGGCAGACCTGGCGCAGGGCCTTCTCAAGGCCTCCAGCACCCTCTCAGCGGAAGGCGACCGCCTCGCCACTACGGTGCACGACTTCCTCGCCCGCCTCCGCCGCGGCCCGCTCGATCGCCATCAGTCCGGCATGGCGGCCTAGCCGTTCCTAGCCGAGCAACGCGACGCTTCCCCAAGGCAGGCCCCCTGGGGAGGCGATACCCGCTATCAAGCTGTCATCAACTCTGTTGAGCGTCGAGGTCTCTCCGTCTTGCAGTGAGGATGACGGCTTGATGGAACCGAAAGCCGACGCGAGCGGCTATTTCTTTGTTTTTTATATATAAATTGTCATCTTTCGCGCAGGCGAAGGACCTCGGGCAAAATGGTATACGCGGCGGATATAGGTCACATCCGTTGAATTCACGAGCCTGCGCCGGCAAGGCATCGCACCGATCGCCTGACGATCCTTCCCCGCAGCCGATAGCCAACAAGGATCGTCATCTCCGTGGCCACCAGGGCGGCGGAAACCCAGAAGCCGACGTGTACCGGATCGTGGCCGCTGCCGCGCAACAGATAGCCGAGGGTCAGGAACGGCGCGTTCCACAGCAAGATGCCGAGCGCCGCCGCGCCGACGAAGACAATCGGCTGGATGGCGAATACGCCGGCCGGCAGCGCCAGGTAGATGCGGGCAACGGGAATGGTCTGGCCGAACAGCGTCACCCAGAAGTGGTTGCGCCGATAGGCGTTGGCGAGGTGCTGGTAATGCCGCCCGTTGAAGAAGACATACTTGCCGAAGCGCGCCACGATGCGTTCGACCCGCGCCGCGCCGAACAGGCGCCCTGCCCCATACCAGATCACCGATCCGGTCAGAGATCCCACCGCCGTCGCCAGGATCGCCAAGGCGAGCATGCCGCTGTTGGGAAGCGTCATGCCGAGCAGCATCAGCAGGACATAGGAGGGGATGATCGGCGTGAATTTTTCGGCCAGGGCGATGAACAGCAGGCCCGGCAGGCCAAAGCTCAACACCATCGCCACGAGGTGCGCAGCGTCCATCTCAGCCTCCCTTCTCGGATTGCCGCTCGATCCGATAGACCGACGCCGGCGGGATATTCTGGAAGGTCCTGCCAACCCAGATGGCCTGGAGATTCAATGCGGCCAGCGTCGCATCCGGCACCGAGCAGCGCGCGCCGTAGGTGAAGAGAAACAACGAGCCATCCGGCCGCAGACAATCGAAGGCCGCCTTGAGAACCGCCGTGACCTTCTCCTGGGCCATGTTGAGAAAGCCGAGGCCGCAGACCACCGCGCCGACCGGTACGCCCTCGAACAGCCCGTTGCGGTCGAGGGCGGTCGCGTCCATCCAGAGGACGCGAACATGCGGAAACCGCGTTTGCAGGAGACGGGCGAAATCGGAGCTGTATTCGACCAGCGTCAGGTCCTGTGGCCTGACGCCGCGCTTCAGCAAGGCCTGTGTGAACACCCCGGTTCCCGGACCGAGTTCGACGATCGGGCCGGTCTCCGCCGAGATTTCTCGCGTTATCAACGAGGCCAGGGCATTTCCCGACGGGAAGATGGCGGCAACGCTGCGGGGATTGCGAAACCATTCGCGCATGAACACCAGGGCGTCAGATAGCGACATGCCGACTCTCCCCCGTCATCGCAAAGGGCGCAGCCCGATATTGGTCGTTTGAAATTGGCAACACGTTCAACACCCCACAGAACGAAGCAAAGAGAGATTTATCTTCCAAAATTCCATGCTGTATGACGTCTCATGCTTGCATGTCGTCAGTCTGTCGCGCGGCGATAGTCTGAGAAAAACAAGTGCAAGACACCACGATACCCTGGATGTGCTCCAGATCAGGCATGGCGACTGGCATCGGCACCGTAATAGCGGACATAGCGCTCGGAAATGCGCTCGACCGGCAGGACGATCATCACGTCGGTGGTGCCGAACGGACGGTCGACGACGGCGCCGCGGCCAACCATGGCGCCGAGGCGGAGATAGCCCTTGATCAGCGGCGGCAT
>JAGSYV010000212.1 GCA_018262505.1 Pseudomonadota bacterium | reverse complement strand
CGGCGAGTATTGCTACTCGCTGTTCATGGTGGTGCTGATCTCGCTGACGGCGTCCTGGATCGTCGCCGTGGTGTTCTCGCCGCTGATCGGCACCTGGGTGCTGCCGCAGCGGATCGATGGGGCCGGGCATGGCGAGGGGCGTCTCGGCCGCTTCTATCATGGCCTCGTCGAGCGGCTGCTCGACCACGGCCTGACGACGGGACTTGCCGCTTTGGCACTCCTGGGGGCGTCGCTCTATGGTGCGAGCCTGCTGCAGCAGCAGTTCTTCCCGCAGTCCGACCGGCCCGAGCTGCTGGTCGACCTCAGCTTGCCGCAGAATTCTTCGCTGGAGGCTACGGACCGGGCGACGCGGCGCGTCGAAGCGATGCTCGGCGCCGATCCCGACGTCGATCACTTCTCGACCTATGTCGGCTCGGGTGCCATCCGCTTCTACCTGCCGATGGATGTGCTGCTTGATAACGACAACATCTCCCAGATCGTCGTGGTCGCCAAGGACGCCGAGCAGCGAGACGCGCTGAAGGCGCGCCTTGAAACGGCGTTCAAGGCCGATTTCCGCGACATCACGGCGCGCGTCAGCCCGCTGGAGCTGGGGCCGCCGGTCGGCTGGCCGGTGAAATATCGCGTCACCGGGCCGGATGTCGCCAAGGTGCGCGACTATGCCATGCAGCTTGCCAACATCGTCGCCGGTAGTCCGCTCAGCCGGGGCGTGACGCTGACCTCCGGCGAGCCGCAGAAGGCCGTCGAGGTTGCCGTCAACCAGACGGAAGCGCGCGCCGTTGGCCTGTCGTCGCAGGATATCGCCAGTACGTTGGCGGTGATCTTCTCGGGGACGCCGGTCACCCAGATCCGCGACGGCAATCGCTTCGTTCCCGTCGTGGTGCGCGGCACGCCGGAGACGCGGCACGACCTTGGCACGGTTGCCAACCTGCAGATCAAGAGCGCCAACGGCCATAGCATTCCGCTCAGGCAGGTGGCGACGCTGTCCTATGGCGTCGAGGATCCGATCATCTGGCGGCGCCAGCGCGAGCCGATCATCACCGTCGAGGCCGATACGGTTGATGGCGCCGAGGCGGCGACGGTGGTCAATCAGCTCAAGCCGGCCATCGAGCAATTCCAGGCCGGGCTGCCGCAGGGTTATGAGGTGGCGGTTGGCGGCACGGTGGAGGAGGCGGAAAAGGGCAACCAGTCGGTGCTCGCCGTGGTGCCGATGATGCTCGGCGTGATGGTGAGTCTGCTGATGCTGCAGCTCCGCAGCTTCTCGCGCACCGCCATTGCGCTGTTGATGGCGCCGTTCGGGTTGATCGGCGTCGTTGCGGCCATGCTGCCCTCGGGAAGTGCCATGGGGTTCGTCGCCCAGCTCGGCGTCATTGCGCTGGCCGGCATGATCATCCGCAACGCCGTGATCCTGATCCAAGAGGTAGAGACCAACCGGGCGGCGGGGCTCGATGCCCGCGAGGCGGTGACCCACGCTGCCCACCACCGTTCCAGACCGATCCTGCTGACTGCGCTGGCGGCCATTCTCGGCATGCTGCCGATCTCCATGGAAACCTTCTGGGGCCCGATGGCCTTTGCAGTGATCGGCGGCCTGACGGCGGCCACCGTGCTGACGCTGACGCTGCTGCCGGCGGTGCTGTTCGCCCTGACGCGTTGGGAGGTCCTGCGCGAGCGGAAGGCGAAGGCCGTGACCCCCGCCGATGTAACGGCTTCCGGACCATGAACATGCCGAAGACAGAAGATCGTAAGGACGCACGGTCGGATGCGCGCTGGCCGATCCTGCTCACCGCCTCGGCCGGCGTCCTCGCTCTGTTGCCGGTGTCGCTCGAAATCTTCTGGGGGACGATGCCCTTCGCGGTGATTGGCGGGCTGACGGCGGTGATCGTTGGGGCGCTGTTGCTGCTGCCCGGGGTTCCCTTCGTGATGACGCGCCTTGAGCGGCGACGCCAAAGGGGAAAAGCCGCGCCGCTCTCCGATGCGATCGATGACCATCGGGACAGGCGGTGACGCCGTCGCGTCCACTCCCCTTCGCCAACAAGGCACAGATCATGACGACGAAAAAGGCAGACGACCCGCGGACGGGTCAGCATGGGAGGCGCTTGTCGGGCGGGATCATCGAGCGGATGTTGCTGGCGCTCGCCTCCGGCCTCATCCTGACGGGATGCGCCAGCGCGACGCTGGACGAAGCCGGCCATCTCCGCTCCTATGCCGACCTCAGGCAAGACAATGGGCTGCTGACCAAATCGCTTGTTTCCATCGACAAGCCGCGCGTCCTCGCGGCCAGGACGATCAATATCGTGCCGACGGCCTTTGCGAGCGTGCCCGACGCGTCCTTCACGCTCGAGCAGCGCGGACTGGTGGCCAACGCTGTCGATCGCAGCCTCTGCGAGGGGCTGAGCGAACGCTTCACGGTGGTATCCCTGTCGGAACCCGCCGATCTCACCGTTCACGCCACGATCACCCACGCTAGCCCCACCAGCAAGATCGCCGCTGGCCTGTCGAAGGGGGCTTCGGTGGCGTCCGTCGTGCTGTTGCCGGAAGTGCCGGTTCCCGTGCCGCGCATTCCCTTTGGCCTCGGCAGCCTGTCGGTCGAAGCCGAAGCATCCGATCTTGTCGGCCAACAGCGGGCCGCCATGGTCTGGGCACGCGGTGCCAATGCGTTGACCGATCCTGGCCCGATCGCCGACAATGGCGACGCCTACACCCTAGCCGGCGCCTTCGGTGGCGACTTCAGTTCGCTTCTGGTCACGGGCGCCTCGCCGTTTCAGGGGGGACTTGATCTCCCGTCGATGCAGGCGATCGGCACCTACTTCGGCAAACAGCCCAAATACGCCGCCTGCAAGGCCTTCGGTCGCAACCCGGGCGTCATCGGCACGATTGGCAACGTGGTCGGTGCGCCACCGAACTGGAGCGATGGGGGCGCATCACTCTCCGGGGGAACATGAGGGAATAACCGCCGCAGTTATCGCGGCGGTTTGGATCGGGCAAATTGGGGGGACTGAACGGATATCAGGCCCGGCGAGCCTTGCGGTTGGCGTAGCGCCGGTCGCGCTCGGCCTTGCGGGCCGCTTCGTCCTCGAAGACGCGGGCGATGCGGGTCTTGTTGGCGAGTTCGCGCGCTTCGGTTTCGGCACGGGCGGCCGCGGCGATGGCGGCTTCACGCTCTGCGGCTTCTGCGGCGATACGGTTCTGTTCTTCCAGCTTGACCCGCTCGCGTTCGGCGCGACGTGCGTCGCGGGCCTCGGCGATCGCAAGGCGTTCCGCCTGCTTGGCTTCGCGGTCGGGCGCGGCGGCGGCGATGGCGGCGCGGTAGGCCTGAAGCTGGGCTGCCTTGGCGTCGTTGGCGGCGCCACGACGGTCGTTAAGGTCTTTGTTCTTGATGGTTTTCAAAAATCTAGTCCTGTTTCAAGGGTGTCGGCGCGCTCAGGACCGGCTGGCTCGTTTCGAAGCGGGCTTGGCTGGCGGAGCGACGCTGTCCTGCTGCTCTTTGGCAAGGCGAGCCTCGCGCAGCCGCAGGGTCTTCTCGTTGCGGGCCGCCGTGATCGAGTCGAGTTCCTCGAAAGCGCGTCCGCGTGCAAAGAACTGCGACTGGGCCTTGCCGAAGGCGATTTCTGCCTGCTGACGCGGCTTGCTGTATTGCTCGGTCATGGAAGTCCTCGTGGTTGCCACCAGGTGACAATAAAAAAGGCCAGGCAAATTGCCTGACCTCGTTTGGTCTCATGCTTTCGGCAATGCCAGTACATCCGTGGTCAAGGGAAAGCAGATCCCAGATATATTAGACCGCCTGCAGATTGCTGGCCGACATCTTGCCCGACTTGCGATCGGTTTCCATGTCGTAGCTGAGCTTCTGGCCTTCGACGATTTCACGCATGCCAGCGCGTTCGACAGCGGAGATGTGGACGAAAGCGTCCGGGCCGCCGTTGTCAGGCTGAATGAAACCGAAACCCTTGGTGGAATTGAACCATTTAACTGTGCCAGTGGTCATGATGAACCCTTTCCTAGCATGAAAGATAGCCGCGACGCAAAACGTCGCGAGCGGTGATAACGATGCTTTATAGGGAGGATTCGTTCAGGACACGGTGCAAATCGCGTCGTAACCAAAGCTCGGCAGCAAAAGATCGATGCACATCGGATAGGCGTTTCGTGTTGGATAGTCAAGCTTTAGTTTTTTCGGGCCGTTATTTTCTTATGGCTAACGCCTTGAACAACGGCCAAATCTTGGCTGAATTTGGGCTGATCGCTTTCTCACGGCAGCAATTCACATCGCACCGGCAAGGACGCCTGTGTCCGCATTTTTGCTTTCCCTTCCGGCGGCGGATGCTCTAGAACACCGGCCAAACGCAAACCCGCTCACCGGAAGGTCGACACGCCATGGCGCGCGAGTTGTGGCAAGAAAGTTCTCGATAACATCCACTTGCAGTTCTACCCGGACGCCAAGATCGGCGTGCTCGGCCCCAACGGCTCGGGCAAGTCGACGCTTCTGAGAATCATGGCCGGGCTCGACAAGGAATTCACCGGCGAGGCCTGGCTCGCCAAGGGCGCCACCGTCGGCTACCTGTCGCAGGAGCCGCAGCTCGACCCCAGCCTCGACGTGTTCGGCAACGTCATGCTGGGCGTCGCCAAGGACAAGGCGCTGATCGACGAATACAATGCGCTGATGATGGACTACTCGGACGAGAACGCCGAGAAGGCCACCAAGATCCAGGACATCATCGACGCCAAGAACCTCTGGGACCTCGACAGCAAGGTCGAGATGGCGATGGACGCGCTGCGCTGCCCGCCGGGCGATGCCGACGTGTCGACGCTGTCGGGCGGCGAAAAGCGCCGCGTGGCGCTGGCCAAGCTGCTTCTGGAAAACCACGACCTCTTGCTGCTCGACGAGCCGACCAACCACCTCGACGCCGAGTCGGTCGCCTGGCTGGAGAAGCATCTGCGCGAGTTCCCCGGCGCCGTGCTGATCGTCACCCACGATCGCTACTTCCTCGACAACGTCACCGGCTGGATCCTCGAGCTCGACCGTGGCCGTGGCATTCCCTACGAGGGCAATTATTCGGCCTATCTCACCGCCAAGTCGAAGCGCCTAGAGCAGGAAGGCCGCGAGTCGGCCGCCCAGCAGCGGGCGCTGGAACACGAGCGCGAGTGGATCAGCTCCAGCCCCAAGGCGCGCCAGGCCAAGTCGAAGGCGCGTATCAAGTCCTATGACGAGTTGCTCAAGCGCAACGAGGAGCGGCAGACGGTCACCAATGCCCAGATCGTCATTCCGCCCGGCCCGCGCCTTGGCGACAACGTCATCACCGTCGAGGGCCTCAACAAGGGCTACGGCGATCGCCTGCTGATCGAGAACCTCTCGTTCGCGCTGCCGCCCGGGCATCGTCGGCATCATCGGCCCCAACGGCGCCGGCAAGACGACGCTGTTCCGCATGATCACCGGCCAGGAGACGCCCGACAGCGGCTCGATCTCCGTCGGCGAGACGGTGAAGCTCGGCTACGTCGACCAGAGCCGCGACGCGCTCGATCCCAACAAGACCGTCTGGGAGGAAATCTCCGGCGGCGCCGACGTGATCTACCTCGGCAAGAAGGAAGTGAACTCGCGCGCCTACTGCTCGTCGTTCAACTTCAAGGGTGGCGACCAGCAGCAGAAGGTGGGCACGCTCTCCGGCGGTCAGCGCAACCGCGTGCACCTGGCCAAGATGATCAAGTCGGGCTCCAACGTGCTGCTGCTCGACGAACCGACCAACGACCTCGACACCGAAACCCTGGCGGCCCTTGAGGACGCGCTGGAGGATTTCGCCGGCTGCGCCGTGATCATCTCCCATGATCGCATGTTCCTCGATCGCCTTGCTACGCACATTCTGGCCTTCGAGGGCGACAGCCACGTCGAATGGTTCGAGGGCAACTTCGACTCCTACGAGGAAGACAAGAAGCGCCGCCTCGGCGCCGACGCCGTCAACCCGCACCGTGTAAAGTACAAGCCGCTGACGCGGTGAGGGAACATGGCAAAGATTCGTGGGAAGCTGGCGCATCTCTGGGAGGGAAGCGCTCGTTCATCTACGACGACGCTCTAAAGCATCGGACCGAAAAGTGGAATCCGGTTTTCGGAAAATCCGATGCAACAACAAAAAGCTAGATCGTCATCCTGCGTCCGTTAGGACGCAGGATGACGATCTAGACGTCGAGCCACAGGCGATTGTCGAAGCCGAACGGCCGCTTCTCGACGATTGAGAATAAGCTGGCTTCAGGATGCGCCGGGTTGATGAGAAGATTCCGGCTCTCCGGAACAATGGCTGAGGGGACATCCAGCGCGGCCGTCCTGGCGGAGGCAAGCCACTCGTCACCGAAGGCTTTGGGGGCGTTCGGTGCCACATCCATGCGCTCGATGGAGGGTGGTGTGGCTGCCTCAATTCGCATGAGAACATAATCATCGGGCAGAAGATCTGGCGGCAGATCGAGATGGACGCGGACCTCGAGTACGGCAAGGCTTGCTTCCGAGGCGGTATAGACGACCGCCCGGCCGGGCGAATTCCAGCGTCCTCCGACGACCAGCGCTCCGTAGCCGCTCAAATCGGCGTAGACATCCCGCGCGATGCGCCAGCAGACGAGGCTCACGCTGCGATGCCATAGGCGATGCGGCTCAGAAGATGCTCTACTTGGGACACACCCTCGGTCGTGTCGAGCAGCGACATCGGGGAGACGCCACCGAGCGGGCTTGTCTCCCTGCGGAGCCACGCCTTGGCCTTCTCCGGGGAACCGAAGGTTTCTTCGGCGAGGGCGATAACCTTGGCAACGCGGACCAGGCGATCCGATTGCTCGGCGGTCAGCATCCCAGCCTTCTTGCGCCGCGACAGAGTCTTTCTCGGCATGACGGCGAGGTCGATCTCCGTGAGCGACATCTTCCCGGCATCGACGACATACTGGACTGTGGCAGCCGGAAATCCGGCCCGGACCGCAGCAATCAGGTCGCCCGTGTTTCGAATGACTTTGCCCAGTGTCCGCTCTCCGCCGACAACCTCGACCACCTTGACGGCTTCAATTGACATCATGTCTCTCCATGGGCGTTCGCACACAATATAGTGGCATTTGTCCATGTCGGCAATGTCGAAGCTCAAGGGTGGCGGGCACATTGCCGAGAGCGGCTTGGTGGAAGATTGCTTTTGCTCTAGAACTCCTTGACGAGCCAAGCGACGGGCACTGGCCGAAACCGATTTGCGCGTACCGGCGTGGAAAGCACCGACGCGTTGAGGAGAAAGCATCCATGGCCGACTGGTCGCCCGATACCTACCTGAAGTTCGAGGATGAGCGGACGCGGCCGGCGCGCGATCTCGTCAACGCGGTGCCGCTCGCCAACCCGT
>JAGSYV010000108.1 GCA_018262505.1 Pseudomonadota bacterium | reverse complement strand
GCAACCGCGTAGGTCGGAACGATCCGGACTTCGAGCGGCAGCATCAACGTGATGAAGATCAGCCAGAAGATCACCGTGCGGCCGCGATAGCCAAAATAGACGATCGAATAGGCCGAGATCAGCGAGATCACCACTTTGCCGATGGCGACACCGAGGGCAAAGACCAGGCTGTTGATGAGTTTCTGGCCGAAATCGGCGCGCTCCCACGCCGCCGCCATGTTGACGAAAAAGTCGCTGCCCGGCCACAGCGGCATCGGCACGGTGTTGACGTCCCTCAGCGTGTGCGTCGAGGCGATGAAAACGATGACGAACGGCGCCAGGGAGACGACGAGGCCGAGGAACAGCAAGAGCTGCGTCACGACGTTGAGGATGGGGGTGTGCTCGACCATGGTCCGTCGCCTTACTTGTAGTGGACGCGATTTTCGAGGAAGCGGAACTGGATGACGGTGAGCGCGATGACGAGCAGCATCAGGATGATCGACTGGGCGGCGGCGCCGGAATAATCGAGGCCCTTGAAGCCGTCGAAATAGATTTTGTAGACCATCAGCTCCGTGGCGCGGTTGGGGCCGCCCGACGTCATGATATCGACGATGCCGAAACTGTCTTGAAAACTGTCGGTGATGTTGAGGACGAGCAGGAAGAACAGGGTCGGGGTGAGCAGTGGCACCTGAATGTCCCACATGCGACGGGGAGCGCCAGCGCCATCCATGGCCGCGGCTTCGATCAGCGAGTGCGGGATCGCCTGCAGGGCCGACAGCATGAAGATGAAATTGTAGCCGATGTATTTCCAGGCAAAGGCAATGGTGACGGCGATGAAGGCCTCGGTGCCGTTGATCGTGGGGTCCCAGATACCCGGCCAGATGTGATTGACGAAGGATATCATGCCGGCGCCGGGAGCCAGCATGAAGCGAAAGGCTAGGCCCAGGGCCGGGGCGGCAATCGCGTAGGGCCAGACCAGCACGGTGCGGTAGATGTGATGGCCGCCAAGCTCGCGGTCGGCAAGCAGCGCCAGGACCAGCGCCACACCCATGGAAATGCCGGTCGAGAGTGCGGCGAACGCCAGACTGCGCACCACAGAATTCCAGTAGATATGGTCGGTAAGGATGGCGACGAAGTTGGAAAAGCCGACCCATTCGTTGCCGCCGCCCCAGGGCTGCTGCAACGTGAAGGCCCAGAACACGGCTTGGCCTGCCGGCCAGTAGAAAAAGGTGAAGATCAGCAGCAGCTGAGGAACAATGAAGGCGATGCCAAGCCATCTGTTGGTAAAGATCGCGCGCTTTTCCATCGAACGTCCTGGAGGTAAGTGTGGCCGGGAACGTCCCGGCCACCATTTTTTTGGGGGCGATCGCGATCAGGGCAGCGTCTTGCCCTTGTAGGTCGCCTCGAACTTGCGGAGCGCTTCGTTGCCGCGGGCGGCGGCGTCATCGAGACCCTGCTGCACCGTCACGGTGCCAGCGAGGATCGCCTGCAACGCGTTGCCGACTTCCTGACGAACCTGCGGCATGGCGCCCAGGCGCATGCCACGGGTCACCGGCGTGGGCTCGGAGGCCGACAGGCTGGCGATGGCGACTTCGCGACCCTTGTAGGGGAACTTGTCGTAGAAGCCGTTCTTGACCATGTAGTCGTAGCCGGTCTTGGTCACCGGGATGTAGCCGGTGTTGGTGGACCAGAACAGCGCCTGTTCGGGCTGGCGGATGAAGTTCAGGAAGGCCGCGGCGCCCTTGTACTCCACGTCGGTGTGGCCCTTCATGACCCACAGCGAAGCGCCGCCGACCAGCGAGTTCTTGCGCTCGGTGCCGGCATAGAGCGGCAGTTCGGCAACGCTCCAGTGCATGTCGGGAGAGGCAGTGCGACCGACGGTGCCGTGATCGCCGACCGAGGTCAGCGTCATCTGGCAGTGGCCGTTGGCAAAGGCGGTGACATAGTCTTCGCCGGCCTGCTTGGACTTCAGCACCAGCAGACCTTGGTCGTACCAGCTCTTGAGATCCGTCACCATCTGGACGAACTTGCCCTTGTTGAACACCAGCTCGGCATCGAGGCCGTCATAGCCGTTGTTCTGGGTGGCGACCGGAATGCCGTGGACGGCAGAGAACTGCTCGAGCAACTGCCAGACTTCGTTGTTGGAGACGTCGATGCCGAACGGACAATCGTAGCCGGCGGCCTTCAGAGCCTTGAGGTCAGCCCCAACATCTTCCCAGGTGGCGGGAGCGGCATCCTTGCCGATCTTCTTGAACGCATCCTGGTTCCAGTAGAGCAGCGCCGTCGATGAATTGAAGGGCATCGAGTACATGTCGCCCTTGGACGTCGCGTAATAGGCCTTCACGCCGCCGATATAAGCATTCCAGTCGACGTCGTAGCCATTGTCGGCCATCAGCTTGTTGGCCGGAACGAAGGCATCCGACAGCATCATGGTCAGCGTGCCGATGTCGAAGACCTGCACGATCGTCGGTTGCTTGTTGGCACGGTAGGCGGCGATGGTGTTCTGCAGCGCGGCGTCGTAGCTGCCCTGGCTGGTGCAGACGATCTGGTAGTCGCTCTGGCTGGCATTGAAGTTGTCGCAGACCTTCTGGACGACCTTGGCGATATCGCCCGAATTGCCGAACCAGAAATCGAATTTGACGGGGTCGGCGAAGGCGCTCGAAATGCTGAGCGACATCCCGAGGGCAGCCGTGGCGGCGGCCTGGATGAGGCGCGGTGCAGACATGGTAAGGCGCTCCCTAGCGTGTCGGAGAACAGGTGTGGTGGGCGGATCGATCGCAGAACCGACCTAACAGCGCTGTGTGACAGTTTTTGCATCGGCGGCGCCGGGATGGAGTGCTCGCCTCCCTGTACCAAGGCAAAGGGGGAGCGCATCGACTCCAACAAGGGCGCCGACACGGAATCCTGCCTAAGCTGCTACCCTGGAATGCATTGGCATCGCATTTGCTCCGAATAGGAGCATGAAGCGTCAATGTGTTTCAAAGGGGGGCACTTACAATGTTTGATCGGCGTAGCGAGCGTCGAGGCCGTACTTATTTGGGAGGTCAGGTCGCTTTCAACAACCGGTGGTCGACCTTTGACTGCCTGGTGCGGAACATGTCGCAAAGCGGGGCAAGGATCGAGTTCGCCCGGCCAGTGATGGTCCCCGACGAATTCGACTTGCTCATCCCTCTCAGAGGCAATAGTCGGCGTGCCCGCGTCGTCTGGAAGGAAGCAACGGCGCTGGGCATTTCTTTCCTGGACCCGGATCTCGGCGCTGTCGTGCCGATTGAGCTGGCGCGCCAGATACGAAAGCTGAAGGCAGAGCGCGATATGCTGGCCCGGCGCGTCAGGGACCTCAGCGAGTCAGCGATATGATCAGATGGGTTCTGAAGTTTGTCGTGGGGCGGCTCATCTTCATGGGGCTCTTCCTGTTGGCCTTGAACGCCTTCACGCGGAGTTCCAACTGCCGGTATGGCAACCCGCAGGGATTAATGCAGAAGCTGGCCGGCTTGCCGGAAGCGCTCAGGACTCTGAGCCATTCGATCCGTTAGCCAGAGCGTCCCGCGCTGGTCTTCCGCAAGCACCGAGCCGGAAGCAATCCGGCGCGATCGAATTATTCTTCCGCCGCATCGCTATTCCGGGCTCAACCGGAGAACTTCTCATTGCCCAAATGACCTCATCGCTTTGTCCAGTGGTGGCCGTATCGACGTCAGCGTGAGCGAGCCTACCAAATACGTGTCGTCGGGCTTGGTCCCGGCGAGGCGCAACTCCGATCAACACCGTGACGATGAACAACCCGGCAACCCTGGCCAAGCTGGATAGCGCCATTCCGCTTGGCCGCATGGCCTAGCCGGAGGAAATTGCCGGCGTCGTCGTCTTCCTGGCCAGCGACGCCGCCAGTTATCTGACCGCGACAACCGTCTTCGCCGATGGCGGCATCATGCAAGGCAGCTCGGGGCTCTGATTGGCAGACCACTGGGCGCTGAGGCGCAAGCGGGGATCGGCAACTGAGTTGACCACTATAATAATCGACGCCCACATTCATCGTTGGGCGGGCGAACACCGACGGAGGTCCACCAAGGCTTCCAGAGGATGGAATTGGCGGCATGACCGCCATCAGGTCAAGCTTACTCTCGCCGACAAACTGTCGGGGAAACGGGGGCAGCTCACATATCCATGATCCCATTCCAACGCCGATTGACACTCCGCCGTACGGTCGCGACTTGGGATGATGATTTCGTCGCAGACCTCACCACCTCATGATTTCATTACCCGATTTTTTCTACATTTTGGTGGCAATTGATCAACTTGGTAACCTTCATATCGATGACAACGTTCAGTATATCTTGCCCTGTTGGCTCCGTTATTTATGGGATCCTCACCTTTTCCCGAAGCGGTATTCGATTTGGGTGCGATAGACCTCACCGGGTTTGAGAAGAGTCGAAGGATATTCGGGCATGTTGGGAGAATTGGTGAAATGCTCCGGCTCCAGCGCGATGGCGTCGCCTTGCCGGTAAACGCGGCCGCTCGTGCCGGTCACCGAGCCGTTCAGAAAGTTTCCCGAGTAGACGTCGAGGCCTGGCTCGGTCGTCCACACTTCGAGACTACGGCCCGACGCTGGGTCGGAAAGGCGGGCGGCGCGGGCCAGACACGGCGCCGCGTCTCCCCGATGGAGCACGTAGTTGTGGTCGTAGCCCTGGCCGAGGAGAAGCTGCGGGTGTCCCTCACGGATTCGCTCGCCGATCCGCTTGGGTTCGCGGAAATCGAACGGCGTGCCTTCGACGGGCGTGAATTCCCCCGTGGGGACCAGGCGTTCGTCGACGGAAAGAAAGTGCTCGGCCTCGATCAGAAGTTCGTGGTCGAGAACCGTTCCTGATCCCTCGCCTGACAGATTGAAGTAGCTGTGACCGGTGAGGTTGACCACGGTGGTGGCGTCAGTCCGAGCTTCGGCCGTTATCCTCAGCGTGTTGCTTTCGTTGAGGAGCTCATAGCGCACCGTGACGGTCAGATTTCCTGGAAATCCGTTGTCGCCGTCGGGGCTGAGCAGGTCTAGCTCGACGGCGCATGCATCCGTCGAGGGGGCCGCCTTCATGGACCACACCCGCTTGTCGAAACCGGTCGGGCCGCCGTGAACCGTACCGAACTTGTCGTTCCGGTCCAGTATATGCTCCTTTCCGTCCACCACGATCCGTGCGTCCAGGATCCGGTTCGCATATCGGCCGATCAGAGCACCGAAGAAATATTCGCCGCGTTCATAGGCCTCGAGGGTGGAATAGCCCAGAACGACATTTGTCGCGGTGCCGTCGGCGTTTGGCAGCTCGATCTTCTGGAGGAGACCGCCGTATGAGAGAATCGTGACTCGCATGCCGAGATCGTTTTCAAGGACAGCGCGAACAACAGCCTCGCCGGACGAGGTCGAACCAAAGAGTTCGATCTTTGGAAGAACGCTCATGCGGCAACCCCTGTTTTGTCTGACGCTCCGGTCAGCTTCTCGATGAATCCCGTCGGAAGGCTCACACCGGCATTTTCTGCGAACCGGCGGAAACTCTCGACCGTGATGTCTTCGTTGATGGTATCCAGGCTGAGAACGCTCTGAGCGGAGAGCATCGTTGCGATGCGGTTTGCCTCAACGAGGTCGAAGCCCCAGGCGGTGGCCGTGATCAGGCCACCGAGGTGGGCATCTCCCGCCCCCGCCGTGTTGACGGCTTTGACCGTCAGGCCTGAGATGTGGACGAGTTCGCGACCATCGTAGATCCAGCTGCCGTCGGCTCCCGCCGTGATGCAGAACCGAAGGCTCGGGAACCGGGCCGTCAACTTCACTGCGGCGGCGGTCACGATGTCCCTGGAGGTTGGCGAGGTCGCATCGTCGAGACCGGCGACCACCGAGGCCTCGTCGATGTTGATCGAGAGAATGTCGACGAGAGAGAGCAGCCCGCCTTCGAACGCCTCCTGGACCTCCCCCGTCAGGAAAGACGCAAAGCGGAGGGCTCCGAAGCGTCCGGCAAGCTCAAGCAGGGCTCGGCGGGCGGCGAGCGGAACCTCTGGTGCGGCCAGAGCGAGAGCTCGTGCCCCATACCGAGCGAAATCGTCCTGGGAGCGGGCCATATCCTCGGCGCTGACTGCGGAACTGGCGCTTCTGGACGTCGTCAGATTGCCGCCGTCGCCGTTCGGGTACAAGAAGCAGTAGGACGTGAGGGTGGGCAGGTCCTGTTCCAGGACGACCTTCGTGACGTCCATACCCTCGCGCGCCAGCTCGGCGACGACCATCCGGCCGGCTTCGTCGTTGCCGACGCGACCCAGGGGAATAGTCCTGAGGTCGGTCAGTCGCGCGACGTAGTGGACAATGTTTTGCAGCTTGCAGCGATCCTTCTGCGCCAGCAGTTGGACGCTTCGGCTCTCTTCCCGACCGATCGTGTGGTTGCCTTCGAGGGCAAGCATGATGCCGTTGCCAAGCCCGCCGGTTCCGACAAGGGCGTCAAAAGCGCGGATGGGGCTTTTCAAAGCGCGAACTCCCATTCCGGGTGAAGGGCCACAGGATGTTCGGTCGTGGGCACCGTTGCCGTGAGGAGAACGTCCGGATGCGACTGCAAGAGCGTCAGCGGATAATCGGGCGTGGGCGGAGAGAAGAGCGCGACGCGAAGCGCGGTCTGTTTCCAGGCGCCAGTGTCGCTGAACAGGCGGATGCGCCGGGCGGCGTAGATCTCGCGGAGACCCAGCGTCACCGACATGGGAGGGACCAACTGGTAGGCTCCGCCAAGGGTTCGCTGCGACAGGGCGATGATGGTGTCCGGGTTGTTATCCTGCATCCGGGCGGACGCCATCCTCAAGTCGTCGACGGTGACGGCGCTGTAGGGGTTGCGCCGCGCCTGATTGTAGGCGACGTGACCGTCCTGGCCCCAGCCGCCGTAGACGATGTCGGCCGGGTTGGCGACGAGTTCCTCCGCCATGCTCACATAGGTCTCGGGATTCAGCCAATGCCGATTCTGAAGCGGCACTTGCAAGTTAGCGGCGATGGGGTCGTAGAACTCCCGCTGCATTGTCCCCCTGAAGTTATAGGGATGCATGACCGGTAGTTCGCGGCCTTGCCAGTCGAGGCACTCATCCATGTGAAAGACCTCGAGGTTCGCCAAGCTGACCTTTCGGCTGTTGACGATCTCGGCAAAGGGCGCAACCCAGGCCATTGGACCGCACGGGATGATCGCCCTCAGAAGCTTTCCGTTGGCTTGCGCGTCAACGATCAGCGACACGAGCTCTTCGGCCATCACCCGTCCCATTTCAACCGAGTTGGCGACGATGCGGAGGGGGATGCGACGCTTCGGGTGATCAACAAGGTCGCCCGCGGGAATGGCGCACCACTCAAGGAGCTCGCGGTTCGTGAAATTGCTCAAAATGCTATCCTCTCGATGTATTCGTTTTTGGGTTTGCCGGTTACGGCATGGGGTTCAGGGTGTCGAAGGCGAATCTTGATGCCCGCAAGACCGCTCCCGCGACACCGCCCTCACCCCCGAAGGTAGCGAGGCGCATATCTGGAACGACCGGGACGAGTGGGGCGATCTTCGCTTGAATGGCGTCGAGGAACATCGAACCGCCCTTTGACAAGCCACCGGCGATCAGGACGCATTCGGGGTTGAGGACGCAAATCGCCGACGCGATTCCAACGGCGAGTCGATCAGTGAGGCGTTCGAAGATGTCCCGCGCGGCGGCATCGCCATCGCGAACACCGAGCATGACAACCTCCGCATCGACGTCTTCGGCGACGCCTTTCGCGAGTGCCAGCAGATGCGCCCCTCTGGGTTCGAGGGCCGCGGCGCGACCGTGCCGAGCCCATGCTCGTCCGCCAGCGGCCCATTCCCAGGCACCAATGCCGCTTCCGGCGGGAGCAATGTCACCGAAGTTGTGTGGAAGGTAGCCGAGTTCGCCGGCAGCCCCAACCGAGCCGGCGTAGAGACGGCCGTCGACAATAAGCCCGCTCCCGATGCCGATACCGATCTGGACATAGAGCACGTGCCGCAAACCTGCTGCGGCTCCAGCCACCGATTCCGCCAGAACCGACAAGCCGGTCTGACTTTCCACGAAAACCCGTTCTGGGTCGATCCCGATCAGCTCCGCCACCCCTGTCCGAAGGTTGGTGCCATCCCAATCGCGAATCTGTGGTGCGAGACTCACGCACTGTGTGACAGGGTCGACCACGCCTGGTGTGCTCACGACCACAGTATGGAATGGCTGGCCGCCCGACCCGGGGCCACTCTGCGTGGCAGAGACCGCCCGAGCCACCAGCGAAAGAAGGTAATCGCGGTCCGGTTTCTCACGGTGCGTTCGGATCTCTTTGGTGACGAGCGTATCACCGGCCAGCGTCGCCGACCGGGCGATAACCTTGTCGGCACCGATGTCGATCCCGAGAAGGTCGCCGTGGCTACGGGCCAGCCGAAGCGACAAAGCCGGCCGACCCGGCGTACGGCTCTCAAAGTCCGGCTGAAACTCTTCCAGCAATTGGTCACGGATCAGATCATCACAGATCTCCTTGATCGCGGACTTCGAGAGCTTGATGATCGCCCCCAGATGGGCGCGTGTTATTGAACCGTTATCTCGAACGACGTCGAGGATAAATCGCCGGTTCCGTGCACGAGCTCTCTGGGGGCTATCGGATGAGCGGGCCAACGTCACACCGTTTCACCTGTGGTTACGTCCGACTGTCGATGATCAGCCATCGAAGCGACGGCCTAGTTCGCAGATTCGGCTTCAAGGTTGGGCTTACGAGCAGGAATGAAAGCCGAGGCGAATGCAAGCACGACGAAGATGATCGAGACGATGTTTCCGATGTTGCCGGGATAGTCCGGCCACGGAAGGAACTGGTAGTACAATGGCGCGATCAGGACGATGATGGCGAGGGCCGGGCACACCAGCCGGACGACGATTTCACCGAGGGTCTGGTTGCGCTTCGGGGCGTAGTAGCGGATGCACGCCAAGCAAGTGAGCATGTAGATGATGATCGCAAAAACGGTCAGCACCGCTCCCAGAACGGTGAACGCCGGGACGGGGCCGAGCGCGAGACCGAGCGCTATGGCGACGACCACGGAGAATACCGTCTGGAAATAGATGGCAAAACTCGGGGTCAGGTGCTCGGGGTGGATGGTCGCGAACCAGGCAGGAAGACGCCCCGAGCGGCCAAGCGAGAAAACGATCCGAGACGCGGCGATCGTGCCGGCGTTTGCGTTGCCGATGAAGCTGTTGACGAGAGCGAACAGCACCAGCAGCCAAGCCGGACCCCAGAAGCGTTGCGCGAGATCGCTCCACGGGCTCGAGGCTGAGGCAAAGGAGGCCATGTTGTCGAAGCCCCAGCCAACGATCGCTCCATACGAGCAGAGAAGGTAGAACGCCCCGCAGGCAATCGTGGAGTAGACGATCGTCCGGGGAATCGTGCGACGGGGATCTTTCACTTCTTCACCCAAGGGCGCAACCGTCTCGAAGCCCTGGAATGCGAGGATGGAGAAGATCACCGCCTTGAAGACGCCCGACCAGTCATGACTTAGCGAGTTTGCCGGGTTCAGGACGGCGGCGGTATTCTGTGCGCCTGGAGCTGCGATCATCCAGATGGCGAGAGCGGCGAAGATGGCGATCTCCGCGGTGCCGACGACCACACCGGTCACTGTGGATTGCTTGACGCCTCGAATGTTGACGAAGCAGACGAAGGCCGCGGCTACGATGACGAAGATCCACCAGGGGATGTTGAGTCCGAACGACGAACTGATGGTTCCCGAGAGGAACTGTCCGAAGAAAATGAAGACAATCGGGGCGATCAAGAGTTCAAGGGGCGCGTAAAGCCAGCCCACAAAGACGCCTGCCCTGGAACCGAGCGTCTGTTCGACGTAGTCCGCGAGGCCTCCCGCCGAGCTGAAGACAGTGGCGAGCGACCCGACAGCGGCACTGATGAGCAGCACTATGACCAGCGTCAGTAACACGGCGAGTGGCGTGGCAGCGCCGGCGAAACCGATTGCGACGAGAAGCGACGAGGCAACGCCGGCGGCGGGGCCCATGTGGGTAAGGGCCTGGAAAATCCCTGGAATGAGACCGACCGAATCCCGGCTCAAGGCACCAACTTGACGATTGATATCCACGTTTTTAGTCCCCTCTTGTTATTAGATCGGACAGTGTCCTTATTAATTATTTATGAGCTCAAGTGGACATCTGAGTCAATAGACAAGCTCTGTGGGAAAGTGGGCGATGACGGAATGAGGGGGTGGTGTATCAGTCCCGGTTTATCGGGTGAAGATTCGGGTCGCGGCGCCGAAGGCGAGGAGCGAATCCGCTTCACGTCGGCAATCCTGCCGTTTTGGGCGCGACGGACAAAGAGTCTGGACGCGCTGTTCCGCTTCTCTACCTTCGCGGCCTGTCGACCGGTGACTTCCAGGAGGCGCTGAGCACGCTCCTTGGCAAGAATGCTCCCAACTGTCACCTTCGGTCGTCTCTCACCTGACGGCGGAATGGGCGGCGAATACGACTGGTGGCAGAAGCGCGACCTTTCAGCGCGGCGCTATGTGTACACCGCTACTGTCCGGCTTAAATTGCCGTCCCTTTCTGACCGACTCCGTCAATTGCCTCCAGCCGGTCACCGGATACCACCCTATCGCCACGGTCAGATTTCTCAAAAAACTCGCGCGATTGCTCATTTACCAAGCAAGCGGACCGATAGACACTGGCACTATTGGGATCGGTCCAAATTGGCGGGTGACAGCCAAAAAGATCCTGGGAGGAGTGCCAAATGAAGATCGGTGTGAACACCTGGGTCTGGACATCGCCGTTCAGCACGAAGGATTTCAACCTTATTCCCAAGATCCGGCAAATGGGCTTCGATATTCTTGAAGTGGCGCTCGACGATGTCGCGATCATCGACGCCACGGAGCTCAAGCGGATCGCCGACGACAACGGTCTCGAAATCACCGTCTGTGGTGCCTTCGGTCCGACGCGCGATATTTCGAACGAAGATCCGATGCTTCGGCGGATCGGCGTCGACTACATCCGCGACGGCATTCGCTTCGCCGATACAGTCGGCAGCCACCTGTTTTCTGGTCCGGTCTATTCGTCGGTCGGCAAGACCCGCATGATCCCCGACGAGCAGAAAAAACGCGAGCGCGACTGGTGCATCGATAACCTCAGCGGGCTGGCCAAGGTCGCCGGCGACGCCGGCGTGCGGGTCGGCGTCGAGCCGCTCAACCGCTTCGAGAGCGACATGGTCAATCTGGTTGATCAGGCCATCGCCATCGTGCGCGATGTGGGCAGCCCGGTCTACGGCGTTCACATCGACACCTTCCACGCCAACATCGAGGAGAAGAGCATTCCCGACGCCATCCGCAAGGCCGGCAAGGAACTGCTCTGCCACGTCCACGCTTGCGAAAATGACCGCGGCATTCCCGGCACCGGCCATCAGGACTGGAACGGCATCCGCGATGCGCTGCACGAGATCGGCTATGATGGACCGGTGGTGATCGAGTCCTTCACGCCGGGGGCGGTCGAGATCGCCAAGGCCGCGTCGATCTGGCGGCCGCTGGCGCCCTCACAGGACGAACTGGCGGCCGGCGGCGAGCGCTTCCTGAGGAAACTGCTCAACTAAGCTCCGCACAGATCACGGACAAGGCCCGACCCGGCGAAAGTCGTCGATGGTTCGGACCTGTCCTGTGATAGCCTTCGACAACAGCGTGAGGAAACACCATCGGCAACAGATCGGGGCAGGCCGCGCCAACCGGACCGAGGAGCCGGTGCGGCGAAGAGAGTGGTGGGGAGCGGGGTGGAAGAACGGAACGTCGCGATCATCGTCGAGACTTCGAACAGTTATGCCCGCGGCATCCTGCGCGGGATACATGACTTTGCTCGTTCGCGCCGCGGCTGGACACTCTATCTGACCGAGCACGGACGCCACGAGATCGACCAGTCTTTCGCCGGCAGCTGGAAATTCGACGGCGCCATCGCCCGTATCGAAACCGACCGGATGGCCAAGATCATCACAACAATGGACGTGCCGACGGTGGATGTCAGCGCCGCCCGTCTGATGAGCGGCATTCCCTGGGTCGAGACCGACGACGAGGCAATTACCCGCCTCGCCCTCGGGCATCTGCGCGACTGCGGCCTGCAGAATTTTGCCTTCTTCGGCGACCCCTTCTACAACTGGTCGATCTGGCGGCAGCAGAATTTCGAACGCATTCTTGGCCGGCCCGACATCATCCGCTCGCGCATCTTCAACCTCCCCGCCCGCAAGGAGCCGCGCGTCCGCTGGTGGACGCAGCGCGAGGAGATCCGCAGCTGGCTCGAAAGCCTGCCCAAGCCCGTCGGCATTTTCGCCTGTTACGACGGCTGCGGCCAGCAGCTCTTGGAAATCTGCCGCTACTACAACTTCAAGGTTCCCGCCGACATCGCGGTGATCGGCGTCGACAATGACGAGTTGCTCTGCGAGCTGGCGACGCCCAGCCTATCGAGCGTTATTCCCAACGCCTTCCGGACCGGCGTCTATGCCGCCGAGATTCTCGACCGGATGATGAGCGGCGAGAAGCTTTCCGAGCGCAAGCACTCGATCTCGCCGCTCGGGGTGCGCAAACGGGTGTCGACCGACGTGCTGACCGTCGCCGATCCTCAGGTGGCGAAGGCAGTGGCCTTCATTCGCCAGCATGCCCATTCGAACATTGGCGTCGAGGATGTGCTGCGGGAAGTGCCTCTGTCGCGGCGCGTACTCGAGGCGCGTTTCCGCAAGGCGCTGAACCGCACGCCGCATCAGGAAATCCTGCGCGTCAGGACAAATGCCGTGCGCGAGCTGCTGCTCGAAACGGAAATGTCGCTTTCGGAGATCAGCGAGGCGCTCGGCATCGAGCATCCCGAATATCTCAGCGTTTTCTTCAAGAAGGAGACTGGACTAACACCAAGGGAGTATCGCGATCAGGTTCGGGGGAGATCCTTCCTCAAGATCGCCGACTGACCCCGTGGCGAGGGCGGGAAAATACCTCATAAATCTAGCGCGAATGTTCATTCTCTTTCTTGTCCGGCTCCTCAATACTACCCCCACAAGTGAACTGGGGAGCCATCATGAAGAAGGTAAGAGTTGGACTCATCGGGCTTGGTTTTGGGTCCGAATTTATTCCGATCTATCAGGCTCATCCGAACGCCGAAGTCGTTGCTATTTGTCAGCGTTCGCGCGCCAAACTGGATGAGATCGGCGATAAATTTGGAATCGCCACCCGCTATACCGACTTCCGGGAAGTATTGACGGATCCAAATGTGGATTTCGTCCATATCAACAGCCCGATCCCCGATCACGCTCCGCAGTCAATCGCCGCGCTCAAGGCCGGCAAGCACGTCATGTGCACCGTGCCGATGGCGACCACTGTCGAGGAAGCAAAGGAAATCGTTGGCCTCGTCCGCGAGACCGGCCTCAAGTACATGATGGCCGAAACCGTCGTGTATAGCCGAGAGTATCTTTTCATCAAGGAGCTCTACGACAAGGGCGAACTCGGCAAGATCCAGTATCTCGCCGCCTCCCATCCTCAGGACATGGAGGGCTGGCCCGACTATTGGAAAGACATGGTACCGATGCACTATGCGACCCATGTCGTCAGCCCGCTGATGGCCATGGTCGGCGGCATGGCTGAATCGGTGAGCTGCTTCGGTTCGGGCACGATCAACGACGAATGCGCCCGCCGGTCGGGCAGCAAGTTCGCCGTCGAGTCCTGCCACATCAAGATCAAGGATTCCGACCTGGCGGCGCACATCTGGCGCTTCCTGTGGGATACGGCGCGCCAATATCGCGAGAGCATCGACGTCTACGGCTCCAAGAAGTC